>JAADIO010000006.1 GCA_013151235.1 Deltaproteobacteria bacterium
AGTAGTCTTCCCCGACCACCCATTTTGCGCTTTCCAGGTTCATCTTCGTCTTGTTGTCGAAATACGCGATGCCGTGCCGGCTCTCCTCATAGATCTCTTTCTGGGGGTGGTCCGGCCCGAGATGACACCGACCGCAGGTCTCGGGCTGTCGGGCCTGGGCGGCGGAAAAGGTGTGGCGGAAGTGACAGGCCGTGCAGGAACCGCGTGATCCATCAATATTGATTCGTCCGATCCCATCGTTCGGCCAGGTATCCGTGGTCGGTTGTCCATTCTTGATCTTGATGATCGATCCGTGACACTGTTTGCAGCCATTAACGAGCAGGGCGGATCTCCCCTGAAAAGCCTTGTTCCCCTCCACCACCTCGGCCAGTTCGTTGTCCAAAGATCCGAGAATCTCGGCGGCCTTGGCGTGGTGGCTGTTCTCAAACTGGGTGTACTCCGTGGCATGACACCGACCGCAGTTCTTGGGGGTCACAATCACATGAATTCTGAAATTATAATGCTTAAGCGCTTCACGATCCGTGGTCTGTGCGCCATGGCACTCATAACATCCGACGTTTCCGCGAAAGTGTTTGCTGTTCCCCCACTGCTGATAAAGCCCGGGGGTAGAATCCTTGTGACACTCCACACAGGCCCTGCTCTCCTTGGACAGATGTGGATAGAAAACCGGTTGCGCACCTGCTATGGAACACCACAGCAGTGTGATGAGAATCCCAGCGCATAAAGTCAGTCCGTATCTCTTCATTTCCCGCCTCCTTTAATCGACCGATCCCGAATCAGTGCATTTTTCTCTTCAGATCACCATGATAGACAATCTCTTCCGCACGAACGCTATCATCCTTCAGGACGTCCGGTACGTCACCTCCTCTCTTTTTAAATTTTTCCCTGGCCCGATCCAGTTCCTCCTCACTGTATGCATATGCCAGATTAACGGAGATCACATGCGGAATTCTCTCCAGTTGTAGTACCTTCCGGATCTCCTCTTCGGCATACTCTCCTTCAAGGGTCACGATGATCCGTCCCCGGGGATCATGAAAGAAGACATCACACAGTGACCCCTTCCGCAGGACCGAAATCACCTCGTCCACCCGACCTTTCTCTGCCTGAATAACAATACCGGACACATTCATTTTACCCTCCGCTCGTTCGGTTCAAGATCGGCGCTTTTCCCGGGGATCTCTGCGCCATACCGCCCTCGCCAATTCAGCTTTGTCCTGCATCCTCGCTAAAAACCGTTTTTGATGAGAGGTTTCAGTTCCGCCTGCGGAACATGACACTGGATGCAAAAATATCTTCCCTGATAAAGTTTCCCGCCCAGATTCCTCCCGGTTCTCAAATCCACGAGGTGCGAACGGGGAACGGGCGTTGCTCCCATCCCGACCGCTACGTCCGGCATGTGGCAAGAAATGCAGAGATTTTTTCCTCTCTTGATCGGCAGCATGTCGGAAATGTCGTGAGGGATCAAAGGAGGGGCATTTTCAAAGGAACGATCGATTCTCCGACTGGTCCCCGGCGCATTGGAAGGATAGCGGACAGCAGGTACTCGTGTACCGGCATCATCCATGAGGGGCGCGTATCGATACCCCATTTTCTCATCACCTTTCGCTGCATCATGTTGAGACGCTGCATGTGCCGCCACGAAGCAAAATAGAACGATCATGCAAACTGAGGATATCCCCGTTCCATATCGTGCATACCTGTTCATGTTTTCCTCCTTTTCAAGATCTTCCGGATTCCGAAACGAAGAGCGTTTTCTTCACAAACTTCCACACACCGTCCGCAGAGCACGCACTCCCCATGGGAGATGGTGCCGCTTTGTTTCCCGACCTCACTTAAGATCTCTTTTTCCGGACAGACCGCGATACATCGGTCACAGCGGGAACAAAGATCCGCCGTGTGCCGGACCTGAATTAGTCTGTTACGACCGATCAGAGAATAAAATCCTCCCAGGGGGCAGAGATGTCCGCACCAGCCGTTCCGCACCGCCAGGAGATCAAAAAGAAAAATCATCCCAACGGCCATCCACCCGAAACCAATGCCGAAGATCAGTCCCCTGTGCATCATGGAAACGGGACTGATAAACTCAAAGGCTGCAACCCCCAGGAGCATTGAAAGTATTAGGGAGATCCCGATCATCCAGTAGCGTACGTTCCGACTCAACCGGATGAACCCGTCCTCGTCCTCAAAATCCATCTTCAACCCGCGCCGGATTCCTCCCGCCGCGTCCGTGACCAGGTTCACCGGGCAGATCCAGCTACAAAAACTTCTTCCTCCTAAAAAAACATAAAAAAGAGCGACGATAAGCGCACCCACAGCAACGGTTTGTTTCACGGAGGCGCCAGCCGCAAAAACCTGGAGCAGAGCAAAGGGATCGGTCAGCGGAATCTTTTCGAAGAGTTCCGAAAAGGTCAGGTTGCCGGTGATGATCTTCCACCCCCACCGGTTTGCCCCGATCAGGAGGACAAGCAGGGTGATTTGGCTAATTCTCCTTAGGATCAGAAACCTGTGTGTGAAGAAAAATCTACTCATACAGAATTCCCTCATCATTCAGATAATCCTGTGCTTTGCGACGACTCCTTTCCGTTCGGATGGTGAAACGATCCGGGATATTTAACAGACGCCGTTCATCCCGTTTGTCCCACCCTTTGATATACCTGGGATCCGCTTTTCCCATCACCCGGTCCCTCGGAAAAATCCGGACCGACGCTTTTTGGGTGATACAGACATGTTCACACACTCCACAGCCCGTACACTGTTCACAATGCACCTTCGGTATGAGGAGGGCGTGTTCCCCAGTTCTTGCATTCCGCAGATAATCAATGGTAAGTGCCTTATCCATCAAAGGACAAGCACGGTAACACGCGTCGCACTGAATTCCCCAGTAGGCGAGGCAGGAAGATTCATCCAGGACCGCAACCCCCATCCTGGCCCGGGCAATGTCCGGAATCTCCATGTTGCCCCGGTTCTTGGAAACCCGGTCAAGATCCAGCGCACCGGTAGGACAGACCGGGACACAGGGGATGTCGGTACACATCCGGCAAGGTGTCTCCCGGGGAACAAAATAGGGGGTACCCAGGGGTTTTTGATCCCCGGGAGCTGCCAGTCTCAGGGTGTCATAGGGACATGCTTCAACACATTTTCCGCATTTGATACATTGCTTCAGAAAGTCCTCTTCCGGTGGAGCGCCCGGGGGACGGAGAATCAACGGATCCGCCTTATTCTCTTCCACATAGGCACCCCATGCCGTCCCGGTGATCCCGGCCATGCCCAGCGACCGGACCATCTGAAAAAGAAACTTTCTTCTCGAACTAACGGGTTTCGGTTTCTCATCCCTCTCATGCATCCCGAACCTCCCTGTCAGCAGTCAAACCGCATGGATCTTCCGGACTTCTCCCATGTTTAGGCCTTATAGATCCTGACGGCACACTTTTTATAATCAGTCTGTTTGGAAATCGGACAGGTTGCATCGAGTGTAACCTTGTTGATATAGACCCGTTCATCGAACCACGGGACAAAGACAAGCCCCTTGGGCGGGCGGTTCCGCCCACGCGTTATTACTCGGGACTTGACTTTTCCCCGTCGGCTCTCCACCCAAACCATTTCTCCATCCCGGACCCCCAGCTTTCGTGCGTCCTCCGGATGCATATAACAGAGCGCCTCAGGGACTGCTCTGTAAAGCTCCGGGACCCGCATGGTCATCGTGCCGGAGTGCCAATGCTCCAGCACGCGTCCGGTACAGAGCCAGAACGGATAGAGATCATTGGGAACTTCCGGGGGCTCCATGTAAGGCCGGAAGAAAATCTTGGCCTTGTTCTTCAAGCTGAACTTCTCGCGAGTCCCGGGGCCTCGCAAATCTCCTTTCGGCAGTTTTTTTAAGGCGGGTCCATAAAAGGCAAAATCTCCGGTTCCTGCAGCGCGTGCATAGGGATCATACTTCGCGTTGAACCGCCACGGTGTTTCCTTCCCGTTTACAACGGGCCACCGGAGACCCCGCGCTTTCTTATGATAGTCATCGAAATATGCCAGATCGTGGCCACGCCCAGCTCCGAATTTCCGGTATTCCTCCCAGAGGTATTTCTGCAGAAAAAATCCATACCCCCGGAACGGTTTTCCATCAGTTCCTATGACATTCCGCTTGTCCCCTTCCGCCTCCGTGTTCTGGAAGCCTTTTCCGACCGGATCGGGCCAGGGATAGCTTCTGGCCTCGGAATCGGCGAAGAGAACATCAAAGAGCGTATCATCAGGTTTGTAACCCATCTTTTTCGCTTGAGCCAGCACATCCGGAAGAGTCAATTTCTCATCGATCTTCCACGCCTTCCAGACATCTTTCAGCCGAAACCTCTTTGCGAATTCCGTGTACTGCCAGAGATCAGGCATGGCCTCTCCCACTGGAGTCACTTGCTGTCTCCAGTGTTGTGTGCGCCGATCTGCATTTCCGTAGGCACCCCACTTTTCAAAAATCATCGCGCTCGGCAGAACCAAGTCGGAGACCTTTGCTGAAATCCCGGGATAGGCATCCGAAACCACCAGGAAATTGTCCATCTCCCTGGCAGCCTTGATCCAGTGGTTGGCGTTCGCTGCATCCTGCCAGGGGTTGCAGACATGTGCCCAGGCGAAGCGGATCTTTCCGTCCTCCAGATCACGCATCATCTTGACGAAGTGACTGCCCACCCGGGGGTTGATGGTTCCCGGGGGTAGTTTCCAGATCGATTCTGCTATTTTCCGGTGTTTGGGGTTTTTGACGACCATATCCGCAGGAAGACGATGTGCAAAGGTACCGACCTCTCTTGCTGTGCCACATGCCGAGGGCTGTCCCGTCAGGCTGAAGGCGCCGTTTCCAGGCTGAGCCTGCTTTCCCAGAAGGAAATGGACCATGTAGGCCTGTTCGTTCACCCAAGTCCCTCGGGTATGCTGGTTCATCCCCATGGTCCAGAAGCTGACGACTTTCCGGTTTTTCTCCAGATAAAGATCCGCCAGGGCCTGAAGCTTTTCCTGAAAAACCTTTAAAGGCTCATCGGGATTGCCCCTGGCCAGCCGCGCCGTGTACTCCAGGGTATAGGGGGCCAGCCCCTTTTTGAACTCCTCGAAGGAGATCATCCAGTGTGCCCCGGCCTTCCGGGAATGTTTCATCTTCATCATCTCCTGCGGTTGGACGCCCAGGAACTTCAGTCCTTCGACCTCATCCTCCGTTAGCTTTTTCAATCGTTGTTTTGCGGTGGTATCCAGTTCGGATTCCCGATACTTCGGGTAATGAATATCTTCCCGCATCCCGTAACCGATATCCGGGAAACCAGTGGCGAAAACCATGTAACGGTCCACAAAATCCCGGTCGATCGACTCTGGATGATGATAGACGATCTCGTGGGCGATGTAATTCCAGATGGCCAGATCCGTATTGGGTTTGAAGATGATTTCGATATCAGCCAAATCCGAACACCGCTGCGTAAAAGTACTTAGGTTCACGACCTTTACACGGTTCGGACGGCTCAATTTGCGGTCGGTCACGCGTGACCACAGGATGGGATGCATCTCCGCCATGTTGGCGCCCCACGTAACAATCGTATCGGTGAATTCAGTATCATCATAGTTCCCCGCGGGCTCATCAATCCCGAAGGTCTGGATGAATCCGGCCACCGCCGAGGCCATGCAATGACGCGCATTCGGGTCGAGATTGTTGCTCCTGAATCCGGCTTTCACGAGCTTGCTGATGGCGTATCCCTCCTCGACTGTATACTGCCCCGATCCAAAAACACCGATCCCGGTCGGCCCCAGGGTGTAATAGGCACGCCTGAATTGCCTTTCCATCTCGTCAAAGGCCCGCTTCCAGGAAACCGGACGGAACTTTCCCTTCTTATCGAATTCCCCTTTCCGGTTTACCCGAAGCAACGGCCGCGTCAACCGGTCCTGCCCATACATGATTTTGGCATTGAAATATCCCTTGATACAATTGAGACCACGGTTGACCGGGGCCTTGGGATCCCCCTTCACCGCCACAATACGGTCATTCCGGGTAGCGACCATGATTCCACATCCCGTTCCGCAGAAACGACAGACCGCCTTATCCCATCGCCAACCCGTTTCAGCGGTTCGAGCCGCAGCCTGAATGTTACGAGGAAGATTCATCCCCACGGTACCTGCTGCCGCCGCCGCTGCAGCCGCTTTGATAAAATTCCGTCTTGAAAGCAACATCATCGCCACCTCCTCCTCATTAGATCAATCCTCTATGGTTCCCCATACAACCCGTGCATCATTGTAGCCGCTATATTGTAAATCCGTTGTAAAAGGATGTTAAGATTTTACAAAATGAGTGAAAAATTGCTCAGACCGGGATCCGTGACGGCACGATGCGCCGAGAGAGGCACTCTAACCGATTTAAGAGTTTTTGCGTGACAGCCATTGGCGATCAGGGAAAACTTGGCGCCTCTACTCTACCTATCGCAAGATTATTTTCTATTGCTGGATTTGGGGATTTCAGTTGGATTTGACAGGATCTTTGATATGTTGTAATTTGCTAAAACGTTCTCGACGTTTTTATGTTGCACGCACCCGTATCGGGAGTCCTCTTATGAATCGAGAGATCCATGACCTGGAGAAAATTCTCGAGGTCTACGCTATTGCAGAGCAGCGCGAACAGGCAGCTTACAACTTCTATGTGGACGCCGCCGACAAGATCTCCGAGGAAGCTGAGAAGAAGGTTCTTCTCGATCTGGCAAAATTTGAACTGCAACATCTCAAAATGATGAAAGAACGTTTCGAATCGACACGGGAACGAATTGAGAAGCTCCGCAATAAATAAGGACCGAGAAACTTTTTATGGCCTCCGTTAAAATCCACCCTCATCCGATTGCCGTCCATTTTTCCAACGGGCTGATCCCCGTTTCGATCTTTTTTCTTTTTCTGTTCTTTTTCACTCGTAACCCTCATATGGAGATTGTCGCCTTCTACACCCTGTGGGTGGGAACCCTCGGTTCCGCACTGGCCTTGGGGACGGGTCTTTTCGACTGGAAGAAGCATTACCGGGGCGCCTGGGTGCCAGTATTCAAAAAAAAGCTGACGGCCGGGGTTCTTGCGATCCTGGGAGGAGCCCTCGCCTGCTTGATCCGTTATCTCCATCCCGGCCTTCTTTTATCCCTCTCGGGCCTGTCCGTTTTTTATGTAATGCTGAACCTTTTCGTCCTCGCCTGTGTCGGCATCGCTGGATACCTGGGCGGCAAGTTGGTCTTTCAGTAATCCCTTCCTCTGCCGAATGGGATAAATTTATGAGCCGTACTACGAAACAGATGATCCTGGTCGGAGGCGGCCATGCACATATGACCGTTATGCTTCGCCTGGATGAATACCTTTCCCGGGGGCACCAGGTTACACTGATCAATCGTTCTCCCTTCCACTACTACTCCGGCATGGGGCCGGGGATGTTTTCCGGCATTTATCGCCCCGAGGAGATCCGCTTTCATGTAAGAAAGATGGTAGAAGACCGGGGCGGAGAGTTCATTGAGGGAGAGGTCGTTCGGGTTCATCCCCAGGCGAACAAACTCATTCTGGCCTCCGGTGACGAGGTCGGCTATGATGTTGCCTCCTTCAATACGGGAAGTTATGTGCCGTTGACTTCTCTGGAAGGCGTGACGGAAGAGATATTGACCGTCAAACCAATCCTGAATCTCCTCCGTGCGAAACAGCGAGTTTTGAATCAGCTCTCACAGGGTATTCCCCGTCTTGTCGTGGTGGGAGGAGGCGCTGCCGGTCTGGAAATCACGGGAAACCTGGAACGGCTGGTCCGGAAACAGAATGGAACCGCACAGATTACTCTCCTGGCCGGCCGGCGGTTCCTCCCTGCCTTTCCTGAGAAGGTCCGGAGACTCGCGCTCTCCTCGTTCGTGAAACGGAAGATCTCCGTTATGGAGGGGGCACGGGTTCGTACCTTCGAGAAGGGGGAAGCAGTCCTTGAGGATGAACGCCGATTCCCCTTCGACCTGGCCATCCTGGCCCTCGGTGTTCGCCCTTCTCCACTCTTCGCCGACTCCGGTCTTGCCGTCGGTCCGGACGGCGGCCTTCTGGTCAATAATTTTCTACAGTCCACCGATTATCCGGAACTGTTCGGCGGCGGCGACTGTATCTCTCTGGCCGGCCATCCCCTCGACAAGGTCGGGGTCTTTGCCGTTCGGCAGAACCCGGTCCTTCATCACAACCTCATGGCCGCCCTCGAGGGAGGAGAGATGCAACCTTTCGTCCCGCAGAAAAACTACCTCCTGATTTTCAATCTCGGGGACGGCCGGGGGATTTTCTATAAGGGGCGAAGGATTTTTGCCGGACGCACCGCCTTCTTTCTCAAAGATTGGATCGACCGGAAGTTCGTAAAATCCTTTCAGGTTTCCGGCGAACAAAACCGTTCACTGCAAAGAGATTTATGATGTCCGTTTTTGATTATTTCAAGCCGGTTTCCTCCTGGACTGCAGAAGATCTGAAGTCTTTTCTTGATCGTTCCGCCCCCGGAGAACTCCAGTTGATTGATGTCCGTCAGCCTAACGAATATAAAGGGGGACACCTTCCCGGTGCAATCCTGATTCCCCTCGGAGATCTTCCCGACCGACTTAATGAACTCGATCCTGCGAAGCCGACCCTCACCTATTGAACGGCAGGCGTGCGCAGCCGGTCGGCTGCGGGATTGCTCGAAGGGGCAGGATTTCAACAGGCCCATACCCTCACCGGGGGACTCCTCGCCTGGGATGGCCGTACTGCATCGGGTCCGCCCGAAACGGGGATGCTCATCTTCTCCGATGCCGATACGCCGCAGGCCCTGGGACAATTGGCTATGATGCTGGAGGAAGGTTCCCGTCGATTCTATTCCTCCATGGCGGATGCGGCCTCGAATCCCTCGGTCAAGGTCCTCTTTGATGAACTGGTCCTTGCCGAGACGCACCACCAAGAGAAACTTCTGAATTTCTGCCGGCGTCTATCGGCAAAAGATCCGACCTCTCCCCTTCCGCAGTCGGACTATCCCGATCTCATGGAGGGGGGAATCCCGCTGACGGAAGGACTGCAATGGTCGAAAGGGAAATCTGCGACGGAGATCCTTCAGTTTTCCATGGCCCTTGAGACCAACGCCTGCGATCTCTATCTAAGGATGATCACAAGAATGAAAGAGGACCCGGAAAGCACCGCCCTTTTTGAACATCTTGCCGGGGAGGAACAGCTCCATTTGAAACGGATGGCAAAACTCCTGGAAAAGAAAAATTAAGGGATCGCTTTGAGCAATGGAATGTGCAGGGGTATGACTGATGGAAAAGAAGCGGAAAGGTATCGACTGCTTCCGATGCAGGCATTTTTATGTAACCTGGGACAAGAAGTTTCCCCGGGGTTGCCGGACTATGGGGTTCAAAGGGAAGGAACTTCCCTGTCGAGTGGTCCTGGAAGCCTCGGGAAGAGAGTGCCTAAAATTTGAGAAGAAGAAAAGAAAGATGTTCTCCTAAAAAGTCACGAAGCCCTTCGACAGGCTCAGGGCGAACGATGTAAGTTATTGATATTCCGTTCGTGTGGTTCGGCGAGCTTCCGAGCATGGTGAGCTTGCCGAACCACATGCTCGGTAGCCTGTCGAACCATGAGCGGGACCCGGGGAATGACTTTTTACGACATCATAAAAGAGAACGGGATGAAAATTATGATTGATGGCCTCGTAAGTGGAGCGTTTCAACCTGGAGGATGAGGAACAAAGCCGCAGTTCCTGTAAATCCGCCGGGCTTTCGAGGTGAAGAGAAAATTGATAAACGACAGCCCGGCATCGGGATGAAGAGACTGCTTCAACGGCGTCACGGTGGAGATCATCCATCCTTTCGGGCGGAATGATCGGGAGCAGACGATTCGGGTTTGGATTTTTCATGGAAGGCATTCGTCAGGAGGAGCCCGGTAAAAACAAACTTCGAACGTTCTTCGCCTTTGACCTGCCGGTAAAACTCACAATCGGTGCACATCTTGATATTGTCCACCGAAGTCTCGGTCAGATCTTCGTTGCAGTCCGTACCCGGCACCACCCAGCAGGCTCGACCGGCATTCTTCCCGTCGTGCACTCCGTTGAGCCGTTCCGCCTCCGCAGCAGGACAGAGCCCCAATTCTCCGACCTTCTTCCCGCCGGGTTCACGACCGCACTGGAAATATTCCCAACAGTTCTGTTTCATCGGCACGTTTGACCATCAACTCTATGCAGTCCAATCACAACACGTTTTCCACTTTACCCGCAAATAATCCTGCTGTAAAGTCCGGGACGATAGATTACGGCAATCTCCGAAAAAAAAAGAGGCGGCATTCAGGGCAACAGGGAGAGATTCAGTCCACTTCCGCAGCATTGGTCATCTGATCGTAGAATTTCGTCACCTTGTTCTTTTCGTCGGAATCCATATGAGCCATGGCCGTCCGGGGATGCTGGTTCAAGACCCCCGTGACCATATAAGGGACAAAGTAGCCCCAGTCGATCTTTTCCCGCCAGGGGAGGATCTGTTTTTCAATTGCCTGAATCAGGGGACGGACCTTGAATTTCGGGTTTTTCAGAAAAGAAACGAGCAGTTCCAGGGGACAGTTCCCGGCCCCCCGTCCGATCCCATAGAGAGTAGCATCGAGGTAATTCGCCCCGGCAATAATCCCGGAGATGGTATTGGCAAAGGCAAGCTGCTGGTTGTTATGGCAATGAACCCCGATGGTTTTGCCCGGCAGCTGATCCCTGTATTTTTTTGCCAGTACATCGATATCCTCGGAATAGAAGGCACCGAAACTGTCAACAAGATAGATCACCGGTACCCGGCTTTTCGCCAGATCGCTTAACCCTTCGTCGAGGTCCCGCAAACCGACCGTGGAGACGGCCATCAGGTTGATCGTCGTTTCGTATCCCTTGTCAATACAATGATGCGCCAGGTCAATGGCGGCATCGATCTGATGAATATAGCAGGCCACCCTCACCATATCGAGCGAACTGTCCGACTTCATGGGGATATCCGCGTGATCGATCCGTCCGATGTCGGCCATGGCGGAGAGTTTCATCCGTTTTTCCTCTCCTCCGACCACCCGCTGCAGGTCCGGTTCGGCACAGAACTTCCAGGGACCGACTTCATCCCGGGAGAAGGCACTCTCCGAACTGAGATAACCGATCTCCATGTAATCAACGCCCGCAGCGTTCAAGGCCCGATAGACGGTGCAGACAAAATCATCGTCAAACTGCCATTTATTCATAAGTCCGCCATCGCGAACAGTGCAATCAATTACTTTGATCTCGGACCTGTACATTCGGTTCTCCTTCTTCCCGTAGTGAAATTTGAATAAAATCGAATTTTGTATATTATTCCTTCAAACCCTCTTTGTCAATAAATATTCTCAACTTGCCGGGAAGGATGACGCACTTCCATAAATCCACCCATTATTCTTTCGGCCGGCTTTTCCATAAGCGGATCGGCAGGGGGAAAAATCGATTTCTTTCTCAAGTGATTCCACTCGTTACCCGATAAGGAAATTAGTTCCCCTGCAACATAAAGGACAAGGATGAATCAGACACTTATTTCGCATCCACTGTTTCTGCGGAAACACTCGGTCGGGCTGTGGGCCAGAGAGCATCTCTTTATTCTGAATTACCTCGGTGCCCTGCTGACCGTCATGGGGCTCCTCCTCTGCCTGGCCCTGATCCCCTACGAATGGTACCATGAAGGGACAAGGGCGGGTGTGCCGGTCAGCGCCTTCGCCCTGCCGGCGGCACTCTCCATCCTCATCGGGTTGATCGCCCAGAAAGGGATTTCCACACGTGCGCCCACCGTTCGGGATGCGATGATCATCACCGGTCTCGGCTGGCTTGTCATCAGCCTCGTCAGCGCCGTTCCTTTCATGATCGGTCTCCACGAATCCTTCATTAACGCCTTTTTCGAGTCGGTCAGCGGCCTGACGACGACGGGGATTACCGTTTTGGAAGGACTCGATACCATGCCGAAAAGCATTCTCCTGTGGCGCTCCTTTATCCAGTGGATCGGAGGTCTGGGGATCCTGACCTTTTTCCTCGCCGTCGGATTCCGGGGAGGTTCCGCCGCAGCGAGCCTCTTCGGCGCCGAAGGGCACAAAATCAGCACATCCCGGCCCGTTCCGGGGATCTTCAATACCGTTAAAATCCTCTGGGGAATCTACATCGGGTTTACCATCGCTTCCTTTTTCTGTTATTTCTTCGGCGGGATGAACGGCTTCGACGCCCTGAACCACTGCCTGACAACCATCTCCACAGGAGGATTCTCAACACACGATGCAAGCATTGCATATTACGGAGCCCATCACTATGCCCACGCGCGATTCTTAGAGTACGCGGCAACCTTCTTTATGCTTGCCGGCGGGATTAACTTTCTCGTCCATTACCAGGTTTTCACCGGTAACATACGGGCTCTCTACAGGAATTTCGAGATGCGCTGGTTCTGGACCCTGACCTTGGGAGCCGCGGGGCTGATCCTGATCGACCACTTCCGGCAATTTCCCCTCACGGGCAATCCGCTGCACCAGATGGAAGGCGCATTTCGGGCCAGCCTTTTTCAGACGGCATCGATGATCTCCAGCACCGGCTATTCAACTCTCGATATCAACAACCCCTTCTTCCCGGCCCTGAGCAAACAGATCTTCCTCATTCTCATGCTCATCGGCGGCTGCGTCGGGTCGACGGCGGGGGGAATCAAAGTCCTTCGAATCGGAATCTTAAGCCGGATGTTTAAAACGCAGCTTTCCCGGATCGCCGGCCCTTCCCGCTCCATCTCTCCGGTCGTCGTCGCGGGGAAGACCATCCCGGACAGCGAGATCCAGCGGATTGCCGCCTTGGCGTGTGCCTGGATGATTCTGATCGCCGTCGGAGCGGGGATCACCGCCTCCTTTTCCGATCTGAACGCCTGGCAGTCACTGTCGGGGATGGCTTCGGCCGTGGGGAACATGGGGCCTTTCTATTTTTCCGTACACAAGATGGCTTCGTTGAGCGGAATCATCAAGATCACCTATATCGTCGGCATGCTGGCCGGACGGCTGGAGATTCTGCCGATCGCCGTGTTGTTTTATCGTTCCACCTGGAGATAGGAGAGACATTATGTACATTGTCATCGGAGGAGGCGGGATTGCCGGAGCTGCCCTGGCCGGAGAACTGGTAAACCGGAAGCATGATGTGGTCGTCATTGACATTAACAAGGAGACCTGCGAGATGGCCTTTGCCCAAACCGGGGCCGTGACCATCATCGGCAAAGCTACGGAGATCGGAACACTGCAAGAGGCAGGGATCGAGAAGGCCGACGTAGCGATTTCCGCTCTCTACCGGGACGAAGACAATCTGACCTTCGCCCTGCTGGCACACAGCTTCAACGTACCGAATATTTACGTCAAGATGCGAAACCCGGCCTACCGGGATGCTTACCGCGTCGCCGGCGTCACCGTCATCTGCGACATTGTTGGGATGTTCAAGAACAAGGTGATCGCCGAGTTGGAAAATCCCGACCTCAAGGTGATCACCCCCCTCGAAGAGAACGGGACAAAGCTGGTCATGTTCCGTCTCCCCGGGAGTTGGCCCTCGGAGGGGAGACTGATCTATGAGTTGGCCAAGGAGCCGGCCTTCTGCGGAGATTGTCTCTTTACCGGGATTCTCAATGAGAAACACAAGGGAATTATCGTCCCACACGGGAATGACCGTGTCTATCCCGGGGACCGAATCTTCGTGGTCGCAGGACCGAAAAGTCTGAAGGCAATCACAAAATATCTGGCCGGAATCCGGAAGAAAAAGCTGCCCCCTCCTCTCCGAACCACCCCTTTGCACGTCTGAGTCGATTTTCCCGAATTTGATTTATTGATTGCTACGGATTTCAGTAAGTGCTAATATATTAAGTTACGAATTATTCGGCGGACGACAGGAACGCCGAATCCTCGGGGAGAAATTGTCTTACTTCCCGGTGTTGAGTGACATGAGATTACAATCCGACATTGAATCCGTAAATGGAAAATATCGACCAGAATTCCCCGGCGGTGGGGATCGACAGATTAGCCGGACAGGCGGCGGAACAGGGATGCCGCTGGGTCCGATTCAGCGAGGACATCGTTGCCGACCTTGAGATCGTTACCCCTCTCGACCTGAAAAAGCTGCAAGAGGAAGGGTGGTTCCCATGGACCATCTCCGGGAAGACGGCCACGGTGATTACCTGCACTCCCTCCTCAGAAATGGACCGTCTCTGCCGGAAGGTCCTCGGCGTGGATCATATCGAATTCGTGCTGGCCGACCGCGATAATCTGACCCGGATCATCGAACACAATCAGGACATCAACCATCGGTTCTCCCCGGATGCAGGGAGGACGCCGCTTGCCCGTGTCCGGACCTATCTTGCCAATCGCCGTTCCATGCTTTCCCTCTGCCGCACACTGCTGGCCAAGAGTCGAACCCATCTGGCCGTGGTCCGAACCGGATGCGCATTCATCGCCATCGCCATCGTTTTCCTCCGCATCTTTACAAAGCTTCCGGGCAACGCCCTTCTCCCATTTCTGATCCTGGAGGTCCCCCTTCTCTCCTTCGGAATTTACATGATCCTTGCCCACATGCTGAAGTATATGCCGGCCCGGAAGGTAAATGACCTTCTCCCTTCCTGCAAAGCAACCACCCCCACGGGAGGGAGTACGGTACTCCAGGTTTCGGATGAAGAGAAATCTCCGACCTTCCAACGCTCGGATGTCGTCCCGGAAGCGGATACCCTCCGGCGGGACTGGACCCGGCTTTCGCCGGTGATGCGTCGCCGTTTCCTGGCATCCGACCGGACCGATTTCGCCGAAGAACGGACCACGCTTGCCTGCTTCAGGACCTGGATGGCGAACGTCCGTACCTGGCTGGCCTTCGTACGCACCGGCGGCGCCTTCGTCGGTCTCGGTTCCGGGCTGATACGGGCCTTCCCGAACAGTTCCTGGTTCTACTTTGACCTGAGCCTGGCCGGGATCGGCTTCCTGATGATCTGCGAGGGACTCTTCTGGTATTTCCGGGGCTACCATTCCGGCAAGATCAGCTTCAAATCGGTTCTCCGAATGAATGCCGGGGAAACGATCTGGGACACCTTCTTTCCGCACCGCCATGACGATTCTCCACCGAACCGTGTGGGGCTGCCTCTCGAAAAAGGGCAGGCCCCCGGAATCTGGGCAACCACCGGGCTTGCGCTTGAACGGACCGTGCTGGCGGACAGGCGCAATACCATGGCCCGGCTGCGTACAGTAATGGCACGGATGAGAACCGGTTACTCCTTCATTCGGACCGGCCGGACTTTTTTCTTTATCGGTGCTACATTTGCCGTCTATTTTCACAAGAGCAACTTCTTCTGGTACAGCTATGAGGCTGTCATGATGCTGGGCGGTCTTCTGCTGATCGTCGACGGTCTCCTCTGGGTCCTCCCTGCGAGCAGGGTCCGCAAACAGTTGCCCTACTGCACCGCGGATGTGAATATCAACATACCGGACTACGGCATTCCCTGCTGTGACTGGAAGAAGATCGAGCTTCGTCATGATACACACTAATTCACAAAGCCCGTTCCAGGGTCTGGTCAAACACGGGATTCTGGATGCGAAAACCCTGGCCGAGGCACTCGGGGTCGCCGAACGTCATGGCCTGCCGCCGGCCGAGATCCTTCTACGGGAGTACGACCTTCCCCGCGCAGCGCTCCAGCAGGCCCTTGCCGATCATTACCACTGCGGGGTCCTTGAATACGATGAACGGCTGCCGATTCCCCCCGAGCTCCTGTCCGGGCTGGAGACTGAAAAACTGCGGGAGGAAGGATGGTTTCCGGTCATCAAAAAGGCCGACGGTACGGTAGTCGTCGCTTGCACGAATCCCGCCGACCCCGCCCTTCCAGCAGAGGTGCAGGAAATCCTCGGAACCGGGCCATTTGAATTCAAGGTCTGCCTCCCGGACGACATCCGATGGTTCACTGAAGACTTTCTCCATGCAAAACCGGGCAAACTGGTGGGTACGGAGCGAACCGGCCTGGCCTATTGGCGTAATAACATGGCCCAGTGGCGGACTGCTCTCGCCTGCTACAGGACGGACATGGCCCGTGCCCGCACCGCCCTGGCGATCATGCGTGCCGGACTGGGACTGATCACCATTTCCTTTGCTCTCACCCGGGCACACTACCTCGCACTCCCCGAAGCAGCGACGATTCTTATTCTGGTCCTGGGTTGCGTCCTGGCCGTCGGCGCCGTACTCCCTTATCTCGAAGTCCGCCGCAGCCGCCTCCGTCCCCCCGGCGACACGACGCTGGTCGAGGTCACCGCCACGGAAGTAAGCTTTCTGAAGAACTATCTCAACCCGGAGAAATCCCCCGTCAAAGCACCGCACCGGGAGAAAATGCTGGCCCGGATCAGTGACCGGCTTCTGGAGTACTGCACCCTGCTCTATCCGCCCCCCGGAAGTCTGGAGCGGACACACCTTGCTCGGGAGCGAAACGTTCTGGCCGCCCAACGGACCATCGCCGCCTGCAACCGGACCATATACGCCCGGGCACGAACCGGGTTGGCATTCATCCGGACCGGGATCTCCTTCATCAGCATCGGGATCGGTTTAATCAAATACTTCGGCCCCGGCAGAAACACGATCTTTGACGCCCTGCTCATCCTGATCGGCCTTCTGCTGACGATCGACGGTGCCCGCTGGTATCGTCCGGCACACCGGTCGCAAACCGTTTTCTCGGAACTCGGCAGCCGATTCCGTCTCGAAAATTTTGTCAGCCGGTCATAGAGAACCAAAACAGAGGGTATATGACAAGAACAATTCCGAAGATGATGGTCATCGATGGTCAGGCGACCCTGCGCGAGGAGATCCGTCTTGCACTGAAACGGGAAGGGTATGAGGTGGAAACCTTTCGGGGCGGGGCATCTGCGCTGAACCGGATGAAGCGGAAGCAATTCAATGTGGTGATTACCGACCTGCGGATGCACGGGACCGACGGGATCGAGGTCCTCCGTACGGTGAAGAGTCTCTACCCGGAAACGTCCGTCATTATCATCACCGCCTATGCCAGCCTCGGCGTGGTCACCGACGCCTTACGGGAGGGGGTCCATGATTTCTTCACCAAGCCGATACGAATCAATGAACTGAAGGCATCGATCCTGAGGGCGCTGCCGGGACAGAATGCCTGAAGGGCGAGAGATCCGAATCCCTCCTGCGAAAAACGGGCAGGCTCTTCTTTTCAAAACAAATCGACTCTCGGAAAAGATGAAAAATCGGGAGGTCTTATGATAAGATCGCTAAAAGCATCATTGATGATACTGATGATCCTCATGACCTGGAACCCTGCATCCGCCGAAGAAATTCCTTTGTACCGATTGAACGTGAGATTACTGCCCGGCATCCACACCATCGAGGGGCACGGCATCATCTCCGTGACCAGTGGGAACCGGTTCGAGATCGACCCGGCTCCTTTTTCCATGACCGGGTGGCGGCTGGACGGCAAGAAGATTGATTCCTTCGAAGCAGTCAACCGGAGACTCGCAGCGGATCCCGGCCCCCACGTCCTGGAATTCGATTACCGAAAAGTTTTCTCCGGTGAGGACGGGGAAAACGCTCTTAACCCGAAAGGGGTGATACTCCTCAGTCGGTGGTACCCGACAATTTCTCTCCGGAGCCGCTACAGGTTGACGGTAACCCTGCCCCGCTCCATGACCGCCGTCTCGGAAACGGAGTCGGTAAAAGAGAGCCTCGGCGAGAAGACCCGGACCGTCCGTTTCGTTTTCCCCCACGCCATCGGGGGGATTACCCTCGCTGCCGGTCCCTACAAGATCCGTCAAGAGCGGATCCACGGCATTACCTTGCGGGTTCTCTTCTTCGCGGAGGACGACACACTCGCCGGGCGCTACCTCGATCGGGCACGCCGTTACATCGAACTCTACGAGAAGATGCTCGGTCCATTTCCCTATCCGATTTTCTCCATCGTCGAAAACCGTTACCCCACCGGCTCTTCATTCCCGACCTACACCCTTCTCGGCGCTGCGGTCATCCGACTTCCCTTCATCCTCCAGACCTCCCTCGGACACGAGATCCTGCATCAGTGGTTCGGCAACAGCCTCTTCGTGAACAACGCTGAAGGAAACTGGTCCGAAGGATTAACGACCTACCTTGCCGATCACTGGTATAAGGCACAGGCAGGAAAGGGGGCGGCCTACCGGAAAAAGATCCTGACCGACTACCGCAACTATGTGACCAGGAAGAATGATTTTCCTCTCAAGGATTTCCGGGAACGCACGAACCGGGCCACGCAGGCCATAGGCTACGGGAAGGGGGCCATGTTCTTTCACATGCTCCGCAGAAAGGTCGGGGACGAGAAGTTCTTTGCCGGCCTGAAGGAGACGATTGCCGCGGAGAAATTCAAACGGCTCTTATGGCATGACCTCGAAAAACATTTTTCCACCGCCGCCGGAGAAGATCTTGCCCCCTTCTTCACACAGTGGCTCGAACGGAAGGGGGTTCCGGAGTTCCGGGTGAAAAACCCGAGGCTCCTTTACCGCAACGGGGCCTACCGGCTGAGTTTCGACCTCCGCCAGGAAGGAAAACCCTGGCGGTTCAAACTTCCCGTAACGGTCGTCACACCGGACGGCCGCAAGACTTACACATTCCCTGTCGAAGGTGCGACAGAACATTGGTCGCATACCTTCACCGAGAAACCTTCCCGGCTCATCATCGATCCGAACTACGACGTCATGCGGAGCCTGACGAAGGAGGAGACCCCGCAGGTTCTCTCCGGATTCCTCGGACGGCCGGGCTCCCTGGTCATTCTTCCCGATGAAGATTCCGATCTCTACAGGGATGCTGCAGACCTCTTCCGGCGAAAGGGCTTCAAGGTCATTCAGGCCAAAGAGGTCACCGAAGAAGATCTCAGGAACCACTCCGCCTTGATCTTCTCAAGGAAAAACCGGATCTATCAGCGCCTCTTCGCCGGTACGTCACTCCCCCGAGGCGACCTGGTCCTGAAAGTGACGGCCAATCCGCTGAACACGGAATTGACCGACGTCCTTGCAGGAGGAGATCGGCCCGGTTCCAGCCTCCCCGCCCTGAGAAAGATCTTTCACTACGGGAACGACGCCGAACTGGTCTTCCGCGACGGGCACGTCATCTCGCGTAAGGCCGGTACGGCGGAACAGGGGATCGTTGTCGACCTGGACCTTCATGTAGAGGCCGTTGAGCCGAAGAAGGACCTCGACCTGGATGCCGTCGTCACAAAAATCCGGGATCGGCGTCTTATCTTCATCGGAGAATCGCATACCGCATACGCCCATCATGTCGTGCAGCGTGAGATCATCCGGCGCATCTTTAAGGCCCGGAGGAAACTCATCATCGGCATGGAGATGTTTCAACGTCCCTACCAGGAATATCTCAATCAGTATATTCAGGGCAAAATCGACGAAGCGGAGATGCTCCGGAAAACGGAATACTTTTCCCGCTGGAAATATGAATATAACCTCTACCGGGACATCCTGCAGTATGCCCGGGCGAAGAAGATTCCCGTCATCGCTCTCAACCTGCGGGCGGAAATCATCCGCAAAGTCTCCCGCAAAGGGATCTCTTCTCTGACGCCCGATGAGGCCGAGGCCCTGCCGCGGGATATCGACATGACCAACCAGACCTACCGGCAATACATGCAGGAGATCTTCAAGGAACACCCCGAGGGAAAGAGTCAGGCTGCGGGCAAAACGGGGGCGCTTTTTGCTGATTTCTTCCAGTCCCAGGTCCTCTGGGATGAGACCATGGCCCACACGATTGCAGAAACCCTGCGAAAACACCCCGATACGCCGATGGTCGTCCTTGCCGGAAATGGTCACCTGCAATATTCCTGGGGGATCCCCGACCGGGTGCACCGGATCACCGGCATACGGGGAACGGTGATTTTAAACGATATCAATGACACCATTCGAAGAGACCTGGCCGACTACATACTTTTTCCCGATCCGATGAAAACGCCGGAGAGTCCGAAACTGATGGTCATGCTGTCAAAAAACAAAAACGGCATCGAAGTCGTAAAGATGCTGCGAAACGGTCCGGCCGACAAGGGCGGCATGCGGGAGGGAGATCTTATCTTAAAGATCGGAAAAGAAAAAATCCGGAAGATCGACGATGTTAAAATCGCGCTCCTCGGCAAGAAAAAGGGAGAAACCATTAAGGTAAAGATCCGGAGGAAACATCTATTCCTGGGAAGGAAGGAGACCCAACTGAAGGTCCATCTTTAAAGATTGGTTGGTTTTTTCGTCAAATTCCGTTATGATATAATTTGATCTCTTTGCACTGGGTTCTCCCCTCTTTGCCGGGCACAACACAAGGAATGTCCATGGAGTTTCACATTGAAAACCTGTTGCTGATTCTCGAATCGGTTCTGCTGGTCTTCACAATCATCCTGCTGCTCTACAGCATTCGGGAAGGAAGACACCGAGATGCCCTGATCGCGGAAGTCGGCCGGGCGACACGGATACTGACTCGGCAGGAATATTTCATGAACCTCACCGATGCCATGCTCGGGGCGAAGGAGGAGGTGATCGGGGCAATTACCGGAAGAACTCCCCAGAAAGAAGATGTCAAGAAAATTCATTCCATCGTCGCCCACATTGAGAAACTAGTCGAAAAAGGCGTCCACGTCGCCTACCTGATTCCTAAATTTCCCGATCGGCTCTATGTCGGATCCCATTACACCCGGGCCGGGGCGGACGTACGATACAGCAGTTGCCTCATGGTCCAGGACCTCCGTTACACTCTAATTGATCATCATCAGATCCTCCTCGGAGTGCCGGAAGGGACCGGCAACCAGGAAGCAACCAAAAAAGGGTACAACATCCCCTCCGAAGGGTTGGCGGCCATGCTGGAAGAGAACTTCTACAACTGTTGGGAACAAAGTCCCACTTACGAAGAATATGTCCGAGAGGTCCTGCAGGAAACCGGGGCCGACCCGAAGCTGTTGGCCCGGGAATTCCAGATCGATGAAAAAGAGATCGAACGAATCTCACGGGCCGGATCTTAAAGCACTCTACGGAACTAAAAAAACTTGCCCTTCTCTACCGAAACAACGAATAAGGGCGCAACCATGTGACCTGCAACCCGGTCTAAGTCTCCTCCAACCTCATCGTGGAGTCATCCGGAACGTCAGGCGCTTGGCGCTGCCGCCGGGGCTTGCCGACCTTGATTTCCTCGATCGAGAAATTTCCTCCAAATCCGAAAAGAATTTCTATTGTCACACTTTCCACAACTGTACTATGATAACAAGGAGAGTCTTTCCCATCACACTGCAAAGAACGGACCGATCATGTCCTCAAAAAACGATCAGGGAATTTCTCTGACGCTTGCACACTTCTCCTCGCCGCAGGTGGATCGGGCCGGTGATTATGTTTACCGGATTGCACAGCCAAACCGGGCGCTGGGCCGCCTTCCAGGGATCGAGGTAGTCGAGTTCTCCACCCTTTCCCGGCACAGGCTGCGTCTTTTGCTGGAAGCCGATGTTCTGATCATCAACCTGGTGGGAGATCCGGACCTTCTGCCGATTATCGCTGAACGGAAGACGGCCCGGAAACTGACGATCTATGAAATCAATGATTACTTCCCCGGGTTTCAGCCCTGGAACCCGGTCTATTACTTTTTCAAAGACCCGGAAAACCGAGCGATAATTCTTCAGTTGATTGGAACGTGCGATGCCGTTCAGGTAACTTGCCGTGAACTGGCTCGGCGCTTTGAACGGTACAACCCCAACATCTCCGTTTTCGAGAATCAGATGGAGCGGATCGGCTCTCTCAAAAAACCGGACACCCCCTTTCTCGTCGGCTGGGGAGGTTCCCACGGACATCTCGAAGATATGAAACGGATCGCTCCCCATCTGATCGGCTGGTTCCGTAAACATCCGGAGGCATGCCTTTCCATCATGGGGTCCCGGGAGATCTTCGATCTCTTCTGCGACCTGGATGAGGGACAGAAGGCCTATACACCGCCGGGCACCCTGGACGATTTCTATCGTTTCATCCAGACCCTCCATGTAGGGCTTGCCCCGCTTCTTCCGACGGACTACAATCTCTGCCGGTCCGATGTGAAGTTCCTTGAATACGGCGCCTTCGGAGCCGTTCCGGTCTGTGCCGACCTGGAACCGTACCATCATGTCATCGATGGAGAAACGGGTTTTCTCTTCCGTACACCGGAGGAACTCCCCCCTCTTCTGGACCGAATCACAGAAGATCCGGATCTGCGCCGACGGGTTGCAGCCCGTGCTCACGACTACGTTCAATCGGAGCGGATGGAATCCCTTCATGCTGCGGAGCGGTTGTCCTTTTACGTGGAGGAAGGGAGGCGTCTTGATCCGGACGGACGTTCCGGTCACCGGATCGAGTGGATCGCAGAAATCCCGGAAGCCCGGCGTGAAGAGAAATCGGGTTATATCCCTCTCGGTTTCACAACGGTGGAAAAGGATCTCTACAACGGTCTGGTTCACCAGTTTCAACATCAAAAGGTTACGGAGGCCGTAAAGTGTTTCAAAAGCGCCCGGGCCGCAGCGCCCGGCTTCTACCTGCCGAACCTCTATCTGGGAAATGCCCTGGAAGACTCCTCCCCGGAAAAGGCTGAAGCGGCCTATCGGGAGGCACTTACCTGCAATCCCTCCTCCTGTTTCACCGCCGCTCTTCTGGGCCGGGTCCGGCAAAAGCAGGGAAAGCATAACGAAGCCCTTGAAGCTTTCAGAGAATCCGCCCGAATTGCTCCACGCTATGCCCGGGCCTGGATGTCTCTTGCCCTGGCAGTGCAGTCTACGGGAGATGTATCCGCTGCACTGGCCAATCTGCAGCATTCCCTGGAGGCCAATCCCTACTATTCCCCCTCCTATACCCACCTGGGGCTCCTGCTTCTGCAGCAGAAGCGTAGAGGAGATGCCAGGAAGGCCTTTGAGTGTGCCTTGGCTCTCCACCCGGAATCGGTGGCGGACAACTTTTACCTGGGCAACATCCTGCTGGACGACGGGGAGCTGGAAGCGGCGGAACGGCTCTACCATCAGGCCCTCACTCTCCACCCGGAACTGGCCGCAGCGTATGTTAATCTCAGCCGGATCTACCACGCCCAGGGACGATCGGACGAAGCGGAAGCGGCCCGGGCGGAAGCTCTCCGGCTACAACCCGACCTGATGGGAAAAATATAACGATGAAGCTGTTTTACGTCGTGCACGACGTTGCCCCTTTCAAATCTGCAACCAGGATTTCAATTTTACTTCCCCCGACGAATCTGATATGATTTTTTCATGATTTCATCCACAGAGGGGAAGTGTATTGCCATTGTTCCCGCCGCCGGCGCCGGGACCCGGATGGGCGGACCTACGAAAAAACAGTTCCTCCGGCTGGCTGGGAAACCTATTTTGACACACACTTTGGAGAGACTGGAAAGCTGTCCGGAGATCGACGGCGTGATCCTTGTGGTCCCGTCGGAGGAGGTTCTCTTCTGTCGGGAAGAGATTGTTCAACCCTTCGGTCTGCAAAAGATCCTGTCGGTTCTCGTTGGAGGACGTGAGCGGCAGGATTCGGTCCGGACAGGCTTGCAGGCCCTGCCGGAATCAACGACGGTTGTGGTGATCCACGACGGGGTTCGCCCCTTTGCGGAAGTTCCCCTCTTCCGGCAGTGTATCGAAACCGCCCGGAAAGGCGTCGGGGCTGTCGTCGGCCTTCCCGTCGTGGAGACGATCAAATCGGTGGGCCCCAAACGGAGGGTTCTGCAAACCGTACCCCGGGAGAGACTCTGGTCCATTCAGACCCCCCAGGCCTTTCCCGCTTCCCTGCTTCACGAAGCCTACGACCGGGCAGGCCGGGAAGGGTTTTACGGAACGGACGATGCCTCCCTCGTGGAACGGATCGGGTACCCCGTGGAAGTTCTCAGGGGCAGTGAAAGCAACATCAAAATCACCTCTCCCGGAGATCTTCTCATGGGGGAGGTCATTCTGAAGGAGAGAACAGACCATGCGCATCGGACAGGGATATGATGCCCATCGGTTGACGGATGGCCGCAAACTGGTACTGGGAGGCGTTACCCTGCCCTTTGAGAGGGGATTGCTGGGGCACTCCGATGCGGATGTCCTGGTTCACTCCATCTGCGATGCCCTCCTGGGGGCGGCGGCAATGGGCGATCTCGGGACCCATTTTCCCGACACCGACGATGAGTACCAGGGCATCAGCAGTCTCGACCTTCTCTCCCGGGTCAACGAGATGTTGGAACGCTGCGGGTATCGAATCGGGAATATCGATGCCACGATCATCGCCGAGCGGCCCCGAATGATCGAGTTCATCCCCGCCATGCGGGAGAATATCTCGATCACCCTCGGGATCTATCCCTCGGAGGTGAACATCAAGGCGACCACCACGGAGGGAATGGGCTATACCGGAAAAGGCGAGGGGATCGCATCCATCGCCTCGGCCCTGATTCAAAAAACGGAGTAACCTCCATCGGCAACGAAAGGAATTTTCTTTCTGATGAAACAAACGTGGGAAAAAATCAAATCCGATTTTGATGCCGTCTTCGAGATGGACCCCGCGGCGACCAGCAAACTGGAAGTCCTCCTGACTTACTCCGGTTTCCACGCCGTTCTGGCCTATCGCTTCGCCCATTGGATCCATACCCGCCATGTCCCTTTCTTCCCCCGTGCGATCTCCCAGCTGGCCAAGTTCCTCACCGGTGTGGAGATCCATCCGGCTGCCCGGATCGGGAAACGTTTCTTTATCGACCACGGCATGGGGGTCGTGATCGGGGAAACCACGGAAATCGGCGACAACGTCACCCTCTACCAGGGAGTCACTCTCGGCGGTACCGGGAAGGAACACAAGAAGCGACACCCCACCCTGGGCGACAACGTCGTCGTAGGGGCGGGCGCCAAAATTTTGGGGAGCATGACCCTGGGGGACAATGTCAAGGTCGGCGCCAATGCTGTCGTCCTGACGCCGGTTCCTTCAAACTCAACGGTCATCGGCGTCCCCGGCAGGATTGTGAAGGTCGAGGGGGAAAAGGTCCGAAGCAGTCTCGATCACATTCACCTGCCCGACCCGATCATGGAACGCTTCCGGAATATGGAAAAAGAAATCGGAGAACTCAAAGAGAAATTAAAGGAGAAAGAGGCTTCTGAACAATCCTGACCCCACCCTGCCGGAACTCCTTGCGCCCGCCGGAAATCTCGAAAAACTCCGTTTTGCCCTTCACTACGGCGCCGATGCCGTTTACCTCGGCGGTGAATTCTTTAACCTCCGGGATCGGGCGGGGAATTTCACCCTTGATGAGATGGCCGAAGGGACGGACCTGGCCCACGGTCTGGGAAAAAAGGTCTATCTGGCTCTGAACGTCTTTCCCCATCATGACGATCTGGAGGCAATGGCCGTCTATCTCCCCGGGGTCGCCGCAACGGGTATCGATGCCGTCATCGTGGCGGATCCGGGGGTCTTCCGGCTTGTACAGCGGGTCCTTCCCGGAATGCCGATTCACATCAGCACTCAGGCCAACCTCATCAACGGCGATGCCGTTGCTTTCTGGGAGGACCAGGGGGCCCGCCGTGCCGTCCTGGCCCGGGAGCTACCCCTTGATGAAATCCGCTGGATCCGTCAATCCACAAATCTGGAATTAGAGGTTTTTGTCCACGGGGCGATGTGTATGGCCTATTCCGGACGCTGCCTTCTCTCCTCCTTTCTCACCGGCCGGGACGCCAACCGGGGTGACTGCGCCCAACCCTGCCGGTGGGAATATACCCTCCGTGAGGAGAAACGACCCGGCCAATCCTTCCCCATTATTGAAGAGGGAGAAAAAACTTACCTCCTCAACTCAAAGGACCTGAACCTCATCCGCCGGCTGCCGGAATTGATTGCAGCCGGCGTCAACAGTTTCAAGATCGAGGGGAGGATGAAGAGCCTTTACTATGTGGCCGCCGTCACGCGAGTCTACCGCCGTGCGCTGGATAGCTACCGGAAAAATCCAGCCGCTTATTGTTTTCGGGAAGAGTGGGAGGAAGAGTTGCAGAAAGTCAGCCACCGGCCTTACACAACGGGTTTTCTTTTACCGAAAGAGGAGACACGGCGGCAATTCACAACAGGCGCCGATTATATTCAACCGTACGATTTTGTGGGGATCGTCACGAAGATCGACGGACGGGAAGCTATGATCGAGGCCCGGAACAAGATCCGCCCCGGCGACCGAATCGAATGGATCGGTCCTGAGATGAAAATGTTCGAAACCGAAATAAAGCGTATGCAGGAGATCGACGGGACCCCCCTCTCCTGCGCACAGCCTCAGCAGACATTTGTCACCACGCCAGTGCCGCCCGTAGCCCCATTCTTCCTGCTTCGAAGAAAACGGTAATGAATCAATTATGCAAGCTTCCGGCAGAGTTCCGCCACCCGTCCCCCTAACTTGAAGCCGTTCTCCGAGGTCTCCGGATCAGGCGCCCCGACACAGGCGGTACCGTAGTGACCTGTGGCACTCATGGGATCTCCCACGAGGATCATCCCATAGATCATCATGCACTGAAGGATGGAAAAGATCGTGGTTTCCTTTCCGCCCGAGGCATGGCCGGAGGTGGTAAAGGCGGCCCCCACCTTGTTCTCCATCTTTTTGCGGATGCCGACAAAATCATCAAAGACCTTCTTCAGTTCCCAGGCCATGACACCAAAATAGACGGGCGACCCGGCAATCACCCCGGCGGAAGCAAGAAAATCCTCTTTCGTCACCTCCTCTGCACTTTTCAACAGCGCCGTTACCCCGGCGGATTCTACGCCCCGGGCGACCTCTTCCGCCAGTTTCTTTGTATTGCCCCCTTTGGAATAGTACACGATAAGCACCTGCATTTTTCGGGCTCCTTTCTTCAACGCCGGTCCAAGTTCTCCCAAAACCTATACGCCTGCATTTACACAAGAAACAACAAAAAACCCGGCGAACGGTTCACCGGGTCCTGAATTGTCCTGTAGAGAGACAACAATCCTTTCAACTGTCTACGCGAATCTTCAGTTCTTTTCCCGCTTTAAAAAAAGGGACTCGTTTAGCCGGAACCGCCACCATCTCACCGGTCTTCGGATTTCTTCCCTCGCGGGATTGCCTCTGTCGTATCTTAAAACTGCCGAATCCCCGCAACTCCACCTTGTCCCCCCGGGCCAGGGCATCTTTGATGCTTTCAAAGATGGTATTAACAATGACTTCCGTCTGCTTCTTGGTCAATCCGTTGATGTTTTCCACAACGGTTTCGACCAACTCTGCCTTGGTCATCTTTTCCTCCTTACCCTCTGTAATGGAGAAACCATCATGAACCCCATGCATCTCAGTATTTCGGCATCCTGACTTGATTTCTTTTTATTAATAATAACTTAGCATAGGCCCTCTTTTCTGTCAAGAAAAAATAATCCCGTTTTCCCAAACAAAACGGCAGGTTGTATGTCACGGGATCTTGTTTTACTACAGGAAAATGATGCAACAGTACGCAGAATAGCTATAACTTGGGCAAGAGTTCCTGAAGATAGGCAAGGGGTTTCCCTGTTGACCACTCTTCCGGTCCGATAATTTTATTTAAGATTTTGCCTTCAGGACTGATAATAAACGTCTCCGGCACCCCCGTCGTCTGATAGAGTCTGGCCGCCTTTTGCTGATCGTCGATGAACATGGGAAAGGTATAGCCCCGGCTCTTGCGAAACCGCTCCACCACACCGGCATCGTTGTCGACACTAACGGCCAGGATATGGAAAGGTTTCCCTTGCATCAGTTTATAAAGACGCTCAATGGACGGCATTTCCTCACGGCAGGGGGGACACCAGGTCGCCCAGAAATTCAGGAAAACCAGGCTGCCGCGGAAATCCGAGAGGGAAACCTCCTTCCCCTCAAGGTCACGGACGGTAAAATCGGGGGCCTGTATCTCCGCAGACGCAGGACCTTTGCTGATCTGTCTCCTTTCGCCATGGCGGCCTCCCTCCTGAACCATATACGCAAGGACAAGCCCGGCAATGAAGAGCAATGGGATGATAATTTTCTTTCGAGTCAAAGCCATTGGATCCGTCCTTATCGTAAACGTTTATAACGGCCGATCAGGACCGTTTCTCCAAGTATGTGTCCTTCCATCGCATGTAACAACGCCGATCTGTTCGCGCCGGGAGGCAGATCGAGCCTGCTGTCCAGCGCATATAACTTGAAATAATAACGGTGCGTTCCGGCCGGCGGGCAGGGACCGCCGTAACCGACCCGTCTGAAATCGTTGATCCCCTCGCAGGTACCATCGGCAAGCTGTCCTTGTGCCGGAATCGCTTCCGGAAATCCCCTGCTTTTCGCCGGAATATTATAGACCACCCAGTGGACCCACATCCCGGCCGGAGCATCGGGGTCCTCACAGATCAGGGCATACGACTCGGTCCCCGGAGGCGGGGAACGCCATGACAAAACGGGAGAGATGTTTTCTCCGTCACAGGTATACCGGGGAGGAATCATCTTTTCCTGCTGAAAAACCGGGCTGGTGATCTCAAATGCCATGGCGGCACCTCCCCTCTCCCAAACGCCGGCGCCCGGAAAACAGAGGAGATAAAAGACCGCAAGAAAAAACCATTTTCTGTTCATTACGGCACCTCATCGCCCCTCCCCGGATTTTAACCGGTCGGGACGCTCATATATATACTTTAAATCAATCTTTCTGTCCATGAAAAATGATGGATTCTTTCCGGTCCCTTATGAATAAAAAGGCCGCTCCCTTCGTATGCCTTGATAGAGATAAGACGGGAACGCCGAAATCGTTGAGTAATGAACTATCGAAAGGAGGGGAAATTATGACACGAATTACATCCATTTTGATCATGGCGCTGTTCATCACAACCCTGGCCGTATCGCCGGCCACAGCAGGAAACAGGAGCCGGCATCGTTGGCAGGGAGTAGCGATCGGTGCCGCATCAATGTTTTTATTGAACCACCTGATCGGCGCCCCGCCCGCCTACGGCCGGCCAGCCTGCCGGACAACCGTCCGGTATGTGGAGGTCCCTCCCCCGCCGGGGCATTATGAAAAACGGTGGGTCCCACGGGAGCGTTGGGAACGGTTCTGGGTCCCCGGACACTATACACGCCGAGGCCGTTACATCGAAGGGCACTACGAACAGGAGTCTATCGATGACGGCGGATGGGAAAGCATCTGGGTCCCGGGATACTAAGGGGTCCTGTTCGCAAGTCCTGTGACGCACCGAGAGAGTTGCAGGACGGCCTCATCAAGGCGTGCGAGAAAGTACACCCCTGTGGTACGATGAGGGAGCACAACAAGAGGAGGCCGCCCTGCGGCACTCAAATGCCGTTATCATGATTATTTTTTCTCACCTCGGACGGCAAAGTAAAGTGTGTTCGCTCCCCGTTTGACCCAGAAGAGCGAGGGCTCACCCTTCTTCTTCAAGCTCAGAGCCTTCCGATAGTCCTGAATCGTTCGGACCGGTTTCTGATTCACCTCCTGAATGATATCTCCCCGCCGGATCCCGGCCTCCGCTCCCGGACTGTATCGCTCCACATCGACGACGACAACCCCTTCATTCGTCTGCAGATCAAAATAATCGGCCAGTTCCGGTGTGATTCCCTGGACCTTGATCCCCAGATCACCGACGCTTTCCACTGCCTGCTGCACGGTCTTTTTCTCCTGCAATTTTCCGATTTTTACGACAAGGGTCTTGCTTTTCCCTTTGCGCAGCAAAACAACCTCGACTTTTTTCCCGACGGGTGTGGAGGCAACCAGCGAAGGGAGATCCCGCATCTTGCCGATCTTTTTCCCATCGAACTTGATGATCACATCCCCTCGCTCCAATCCGGCTTTTTCCGCCGGTCCCCCTTTGACGATATTCGCAACAAGGGCACCGTCGATATTCTTCAGATTCATACTCTCGGCAAGATCGGGGGTGATGTGCTGAACCATCACACCCAGCCATCCCCGGGTCACACTCCCCTTCTCTTTCAATTGCGGCAGGATCTTCATGGCCACATTGATGGGGATGGCAAACCCGATCCCCTGTCCACCGGCCACGATGGCCGTGTTAATGCCGATCACCTCTCCATGGACGTTGAAAAGGGGACCCCCGCTGTTGCCGGGGTTGATGGAGGCATCGGTCTGGATAAAGTTATCATAAGGACCGGATCCGATGACACGCCCCTTGGCGCTGACGATACCGGCCGTCACGGTCTGTTCCAGGCCGAAGGGGTTGCCGATGGCCACCACCCATTCGCCGATCTGGAGCTTGTCGGAATCCCCGATATTCACCACCGGCAGATCATCTTTATCGTCGATCTTGATCAAGGCGATATCGGTCTTCGGGTCACGCCCGATCAATTTGGCTTTAAACTCCTTTTCATTGGAGAGCTTGACCGTAATCTCCGTCGCGTTTTCGATGACATGGTTGTTCGTCAGGATATATCCCGCCTTATCGATAATGAAACCGGAGCCTAAGCTTTTCGATTTAAACTCATGGGGCGGCTGATCCCCGAAAAATCTCCGGAAAAAATCATCGCCGAAAAAATCATCCAGCGGGTTCCGGCCCTGCCTCATCCGGGGGTGGTTAAAGCCCCCCTGTTTCACCACCTGCGTTGTACTGATATTCACCACAGCGGGCTTTTCCTTCTTGACCAGCTCGACGAAAGAGACCATCCCCGTCGACCGGACCGGGACCGGGTGGGAGATCAGGGGCTTCACCACGGTATTCGCCAAAGGAGGGGCCGCCTTGTGAGGCTTGAAAAAATCAAAGGCCGCACCGGCAGGTTTGATCCAGCCCGGATAAGCGGAGATCAACAATCCGCACAGAAAGGACAGAACAATAGCCGCAAGGAAGGTTGTCCTTTTTTGATTACCCATCGTATGGTACCTCCATGAGGATGTTAAAAGATCCGGCCTGCTCCCTGCTGCAATCAGGAATGAGGATGCCGGGGATGTTATGAAACTTTATGTAGATATCGCAAAATAGATCTTTTGACAATCTTTTTTTTCAACCCGCGTGGAAGGAAAACTCGGAAGCGAATAAAAAAAACTGCCCGCGAAAATTCACGGGCAGATCCTTTTTCAGACACAAACAATTATGGATGATCCCTAATCGACGGCCATCCGGTCGATAATATCGGTGAGGCTGACATGGATATCATCGGAGGCAACAACCTCTTTTTCCTGGAAGGTAAAACAGACGTTCTTCCAGGTACTGAAATCCTGGATGGCCGAAAAGATCTGCTCCTTGACCATGGTCTGGATACAATAATTATCGACTTTCCCGTTTTCGACAAAGATCTTGCCGATTTTGCCGCTTTCCGGGTTGGTCCTCTGCTTATGCAGAGAGTGTTCAACATCCTGTAACGTAACCATTCCTTTCAAAACGAGGAGATCTCCGATGGCCGTTGAACTCGGCGCATCGGAATCAACGATATTGCCGTTGAGAAACCGCAGCGTCCCCTTCCCCCGTTCCGTCTCCAAAGTCAGTTCGCCTGTTTTCTGTTGCAAAGAGGTGATCAAGAGTATATCTTCCAGTGTGTATCCGTCAGCGAAATGGGCCATCTTTCCCTCCTCCCGTTATCCTCAATCCCTAAAATCATTATTTCATCCTTTTTCGGATATGTCAAAATATTTATTTCAAAACAATGACATAAAGAATGAAAAAATCCAATACAAGATATTGTGGTATTTGCCATGATGGAATCATCTTGTTGTATTTTTATCTTTACTTTGCTCCGGCTTTTATGTTATAGATCCATGCAAAATCACAGACAGGGAGACCGGCCATGCGATTTAAAAGCATCGAGGTTACGGGTTTTAAATCCTTCGCGGAAAGGACGAAAGTCAATTTCCAGCGGGGGATTACCGCTATTGTCGGCCCCAACGGGTGCGGAAAGAGTAATGTTTCCGATGCAATCCGGTGGGTGCTGGGCGAACAAAGTGCCAAACAGATCCGCGGGGAGAAGATGGAGGATCTCATCTTCAGCGGCACCCGTTCCCGGGCCCCCATGGGAATGGCGGAAGTCAACCTCGTGGTCACGGATCTCGACCCGAACGCGACGAATGACTTCTCCGTCTTTGATGAGATCCAGATCACGCGGCGCTACTACCGATCCGGAGACAGCGAATACCTGATCAACCGGATCCCCTGCCGGCTGAGCGATATCCGGGAACTCTTCATGGATACCGGAATGGGAGCCAAGGCCTATTCGATTATCAGCCAGGAGAGCATCACCTCCATCCTGAATGCAAAACCGAAGGAACGGCGGTACCTCTTTGAAGAGGCCGCCGGCATCTCCAAATACAAGGCACGAAAAGATGAAGCCCTCCGCAAACTGGAACGGACACAGGACAACCTCTCCCGGGTCCGGGATATCATCGCGGAGGTTACCCGCCAGAGAAATTCCCTGAACCGTCAGGCGAAAAAGGCCGAACGGTACAAAAAATACAGAAAGGAAATCCGTGAAGTGGAACTTCACCTCTCCTCTCACGATTATGCCTCCCTGCAGGAAGAGTGGAACAACCTGGAAAAACAGTTTGCGGAAAACAAGCGGCAGGAAACGGAGCTGCTGACCCTCTCCACGGCCAAGGAGACACAGATTGAAGACCTGGAGCTGGACGTACTGGACCGGGAGAAAGCGTTGGGTGTGCTGCGGGATGAGGTTCGGGAGGTTGAGTCGAAGATTACCGCTGAAGAGAACCGAATCGAAGTATTAAACGGAAATATCGCGCACCTTTTCTCCACGACGGAAGGAGCAGAAAAAGAGATCCGTCGGTTGCAGGAAGAGATCATCGAGATAGAGAAAAACATCGCCCGCTTAGAGGACGAACGACGCGTCCTTGCCGCAAGAAACGCCGAGCAGGAAGAGACCCTCCGGGAAAAGCTGAATGCCTGTGATGCCCGCCGGGCCGTCCGTGATGAAAAGGAACAGGTCCTGGAAAACGAGAAAAACCGTCTCTTTGAATTAAAACAGCAGATCAGCGTTCTGCAAAACCGGATCGAAAACCTGATACAGCGGCAGGAGACGCTGATCGAGGAGCACCGCGGCTATGACCGGAACCGGACGGAACAGATGGAACTCCTCGCCGGGAATCGCCGGCGCCTTACCGAAAAAGAGGAGAACCTCCGGACGAAGAAAGACCGGATGGAAGCCGTACGCAGCGAATACGATGCCATTCTCCATCACCTTGAAGAAAAGCAGGAGTCTCTATCGGTCGTCATGGAAACCGTTTCCCGACTTCGGGAACAGATCGGCCAGGAGAACTCCCGGCTGGAGACCCTGCAGGAACTTCAGGAAAACATGGAGGACTATGATGACGGGATCCGGACTCTTGTCCGGGAGACATCGACGGCGGAAAACACTGATCTGCCCCACTTTCACTCCTTTGTGGCGGACCTCTTCGAGTCCGATCCGAAAGTGGAAACCGCCATCGAAGCCGCAATCAGTAACCGTTATCAGAGCCTTGTGATCGATGATCTGGACGATGCCCTCCGTTCCGTCGCCCACCTGAAGAAGCATCAGATCGGCCGGGGCTCCTTCATCCCGTTACAACCGAAGCTCAGGGAACGCGCTCCCTTCGTCCCCCGGGAAGGAGCGGGGATCGTCGGCGAGGCACTTCAACTGGTTCGGTTTGCTCCTGAATACCGCGGCGTCGCGGAGTACCTGCTGGGTGATGTCGTCGTTATGGAAAACCTGGATCAGGCGGTCTCCCTCTTCCGGACGAACGGTTTCCGCCGTACCCTGGTAACGCTGAACGGAGAGATCCTTGATCCGTCAGGTGCGATCGAAGGGGGGATCTCCCGACAGAAGGGGGGTGGTTTTATCCGTCGGAAACGGGAAATCCGGGAACTCACTCATTCCCTGGCGTCTCTGAAAACCCGGTTGCAACAGGCGGTTGAAGAACGGGACGGATTGCAGCAGGAAATTGCCGCAATCCGGCAACAAAAGGGAGAGCTTTTTGCAACCCTGGAAAAGATGGAACAAGCCGACCGGGAAGAAGAAAAAGAAATTGCCTCTCTCCATCATGAAGCGGAATATCTCGAACGCAAGATCGAGAGTCTCGCCCGGGAGGATGAAATAAGATCCCGGGAGATTGAATCGATCCGGGAACATCTTGCTCTCCTGCGGAGCGAAGGAGAAACATTGGAGGAGAAACAGAAACTGCTGGAATCCTCCACAGCGGCCCTGCTGCAAGAGATCGGAGAATTACGGGCCGGAATCGAAGAACAGCGGAAAACCATTACCGAGGCACGCATCAAAATCGCAGCGGACCGGGAACGAAATGCTTCTCTGGATTCCCATGCCGAGAACAGCCGCCGGAACCTTGAAAATCTTCGGAACCTGATCACTGCCCGTCGCCGGGAAATTGAAGAGGCTCAAAGGCGAATCGTCCAGGTCAAAGAGGAAAAGACGGCCACCGAAACGAAAATCCATCACCTCATCGACAAACAGGAAGAAGTCCGCACCCGCCTTGCAGCGGAACAGGATCTCTTCGAAAACAGACGGGACGAATTGCACGGAGAACAGGAGGCCTTCAAGGAGTTACGCCGCCGAACGGAAACGCTCACCCGGGACATCTATAACCTGGGTGTCCGCCGGACGGAACAGTCAATGAAAATGGAACAGTTGCACGCAAAGATTGAGGAACGATATCAGATCGACCTGGAAGAGATTTTCTCCTCTTATCAGGAAAAAGAACTCGATCGGCCCGTGGCCGCTGAACGGTTGGATGAATTAAACCGGAAGATCGACCAGATGGGTGCCGTCAACATCATGGCCATTGAGGAATTTAATGAGCTTCAGGAACGTTTTGATTTTCTGAGCGAACAGGAGACAGACCTGCAGGAATCGGTCAACAGCCTGATGGCCGCCATACGGAAGATCAACCGGACCTCGCGGCAACGTTTCCAGGAAGCCTTCGATGCCATCAACGAAAAATTCAAAACGGTTTTTACAACCCTGTTTCAGGGAGGGCAGGCGGAGCTGAAACTGGATGCCGGAGAAGATGTGCTGGATGCAGGAATTGACATTATCGTACAACCTCCCGGGAAAAAGCTGCAACAACTCTCCCTTCTTTCCGGCGGAGAAAAAGCATTGACCGCCGTGGCACTCATTTTTGCAGGTTTTCTCGTTAAACCGAGCCCTTTTTGTCTGCTGGATGAGGTTGATGCTCCCATGGATGACACCAATGTCAACCGGTACACGGAGATGATCAAGGAGATGAGCGAGAAGACCCAATTCATCGTTATTACCCATAACAAAAATACGATGGAACAAGCGGACGCTCTCTACGGTATTACCATGCAGGAACCCGGGGTCTCCAAGATGGTTTCCGTCCGGTTCAACGACGGGCACGAGGCACAGATGACTGCATAGTCGTGTTTTCTGTTGGGAGGCCCGCCATCCAGAAACCCTTTGGGAACTCCATACAACCATGGACTCCGGCAAGCATCTACACCGAGGCTCAAACCTTTCCGATCTTCAAAATCGTCTTTACGCCGAACAGGTAGAACAGATTGAGAAGGTCTTTCCCCTCGGACTGCTGGCAACCCTGATCAACGCCACGGTTCTCGTAGTTCTTTTCTGGGAAGTGACGTCCCACATCCGGTTACCTGTCTGGTTTTTCATGATTCTGGTCCTGACGATCCTGCGGCACCCGAAGATCTATCAGAAACACCCGCTCCTGTCGGGGCCCTCTTCCCTCCTCTTCCGCGGCAGAATTCTAATGATCGGCGCCGGACTCTCCGGGATCCTCTGGGGGTCCACGGCGATCTTTCTCTTCCCGGAAAACTCTCTGGTACACCAGACCTTTCTCGCCTTCATTCTGGGCGGCATGGTCGCGGGTGCAGCAGGGGCCTATTCCGTCCTGATGCCGGTATTCTTCTCTTTCAGTTTCCCGGCCCTGGTCCCCTTGATCATCCGGTTTTTTATTCTCGGCGGGAAATTCCATTTCTCCATGGGGGGAGTGCTCTTACTCTTTGCACTGATCATGTGGGGAACGGCGAAACGATACAATCAAACTTCCACGAACAATTTTGCCCTTCGTCTCCGGAACAGCGATCTCGTCACGGTCCTTGCGGAATCGAAGGACCGGGCGGAAAAGTTCAACGAGGAACTGCAACAGGAAATTCAGACGCGAAAAGTTGCGGAAGAGGAACTGAAAAAACAGGAAGAACAACTGGCCGACCTGGTGGAAGAGCGCACAGCAGAACTGGTTGAGGCTCACCGGGAACTACAAAAGGAATTTGACGAACGGAAACGGTTGGAACTGGAACTGATCAAATCAGCCAAACTGGAATCCCTCGGTGTGCTTGCGGGCGGCATTGCACACGATTTCAATAACCTTCTGACGGGGATTCAGGGGAACATCTCTCTGGCGACTCTCGACGCAGTTCCCGGCAGTCCGCAGGAATCGACGCTGAAGGAGGCGGACAAGGCCTGCACACGGGCCACGTCTCTGACCCATCAATTGCTGACCTTCTCCAAAGGAGGAAACCCGGTCAAGACCACTCTCCACATCAACGAAATCATCACGGAAACGGCCGGATTCGTCCTGCGGGGCTCCAACGTGAAGTGTGTCTATCATCTGCCCGAGGATCTCTGGAATGTGGAAGCCGATGAAGGGCAGATCGGGCAGGTCATCCAGAACCTGGTGATTAACGCCGATCATGCCATGCCGAAGGGAGGGACCCTGAACGTCCGGGGGGAAAACATCCATCTCGACCAGGAGAACCCAAACGGTCTGCCGGAAGGAAACTATATCCGGATCACCTTCCGGGATGAGGGATGTGGAATCGACGGGGAGGATCTATCCCGGATCTTCGATCCCTACTTTACGACCCGGGAAGGGGGAAATGGTCTCGGCCTCAGCTCCGCCTATTCAATTCTACAGAAACATGGCGGCAGCATCACCGTGAGATCCGAACCCGGAAAAGGCGCAACCTTTGCGATCCTGCTGCCGGCTTCCATGAAGAAGGAGCTTCCAACCCAGCCGGAACGAGGGAGTTTGTCCGTCGGTTCGGGACGGATACTGGTCATGGATGACGAAGAACTCATCCGCAAAACCTTAAGCCGGATGCTGGAAAAACTTGGATATAAAACGGACGGCGTCGGCAATGGAACGGAAGCTCTCGAATCCTACCGGAAGGCCCTGCAGGAGGGGAACCCCTACCGTGCCGTCATCATGGACCTCACCATCCCCGGCGGCATGGGCGGCAAGGAGGCCGTCCGGAAACTGCTCAAGATCGATCCCGGAGCAAAGGTCATCGTCTCCAGTGGTTATTCACAGGATGAGATCCTCGCAGAGTATCGTCGTTACGGTTTCTCCGGGATCATGACGAAGCCTTATGAGACCCGGAAACTGTCCGGAGTGCTCGAAAGGGTTCTGCAGGACTCCTCCGCTCCGGTCACCGCCGAACCTGAAGATCATCATCGTCAGTCGCAGTCTTTCCCGGATGATCCGTATCAGTCATGATTGCCCCCCCCGGCTTTTCATCGGGACTCAGCCGATCAATCCCCTGGATCAAGGAATCATCGGTACAACTCGGATTTCTTCGAGGCGGAAACCCGGGACGGATCGGAAAAATATTCCCGAGTACTTCGGGCAATCACGGGGCTGAGCAGGATCAGTCCCACCAGGTTGGGCCAGGCCATCAGGGCATTGCCGATATCGGAGATGGTCCAGACCAGTTCAAGCCGGACATAAGCGCCGACGGGAAGGAGAATGCAGTAAAGGACACGATACGGCATGACGAACTTTTCGCCGAAGAGATAATCGACACAGCGGTCTCCGTAATAGGACCAGCTGATGGCCGTGGAGAAGGCGAAGAAGACGAGACCGGTTGCAACAATATAACCACCGGAACCGCCCATTCCGAGTGTAAATGCCTTTGCCGTCAAATCGGCGCCGGTCAATCCCTCTTTGTATGCGCCCGTGAGAATGATCACCAGTCCCGTCATGGTGCAAATGACCAGGGTGTCGATAAAGGGGCCGAGCATAGCAACCAGCCCTTCCCGCACCGGCTCCCTTGTTCGGGCGGCCCCGTGGGCGATGGGCGCACTCCCCAGCCCCGCTTCGTTGGAAAAAACCCCGCGGGCGACACCGAAACGGATCGCCTGAGCCACGGCGGCACCGGCAAACCCGCCCGTGGCGGCCGTACCGGTGAAGGCTCCGGAGAAGATCTCGGCCAGGGCGGCGGGGATTCCGCCGAGATGGCGGAAGATTACAATGAGAGCACCCAGAACATAAAAGATCGACATGAAAGGTACCAGTCGTCCGGCGACCCGTCCGATCCGTCGAATGCCGCCGACGATCACCGCAAAGACCAACCCGCCGATGATAAGCCCCGTGACAATCTTGGGAATATGGAAGTAGGTATGAACCGGCTCCGCCACGGAATTGGCCTGGACCATGTTCCCGATCCCGAAAGAGGCGATCGTCGCGAAGAGAGCAAAGAGGATCCCCAGCCACTTCTGTCCGAGGCCCCGTTCCAGGTAGTACATGGGGCCGGCGCCGACGGTCCCGTCTTCATGGATCACCCGGTATCGCAGCGAAAGGAGACATTCCCCGTATTTGAGCCCCATACCGAAAAGGGCCGTGATCCACATCCAGAAAATCGCCCCCGGACCGCCGAGGGCCACGGCCGTTCCGACACCGGCGATGTTGCCGGTCCCGATCGTGGCGGAAAGGGCGGCGCTCAAAGCCTGAAAATGGGTAATCTCCCCCTCATCTTCAGGATTATCAAACTTCCCCGAGATGAGCTGACAGGCGTAGATAAATTTCCGTGTCTGAATACCCCGGACAAGGAGTGTGATAAAAATACCCGTTCCGACCAGAAGAATGATGGTAACCGGTCCCCAGACAATCCCGCTCAACCTGGACAAAAATGAATATGAAAAGATAAGACGTCTCCCTGCAATAACTTCCGATCCATTACCACCGCAAGGTTGCCAGCAACCGCTTCGGCTTCAGAAGAAGGTCAAGGGCCTGGTGGACATGATGGACGACGATGTCGGCGGCCTCCACGGCCCGGCGGGAAGCGCCCTCCTCTCCGATCACGCAGATTCCCACGCGGGCATTCCGGAGCATGACCACATCGTTGTTTCCGTTTCCCAATGTCACGGTCTTATCGCAACCGACCCTTTCAACGAAAGCGGACTTCTGTTCATCTTCCCTTCCGGGTTCGAGCCTTTCAACCCGCATGCCGAAATCGGTCGGCAGATCCTTCGCTCGTCCGTGGGTATCGGCCGTCAAGACGATCAGATCCAAGCTCTCCGAAAGTCTCCGTAACCGATCCACCGTCCCCGTATCGGGAACCCCCTCCGTCCCGAGTGTCCCATTCAGGTCCATCACCACCTGCCGGATCTCCACCCTCCCGAAACCGGGGATCTCCAGCTTTAGCATTCCTTTCATGACGGTCCCTCCTTTTCCTTCGCTTTTCCCTCTACCCGGACCCGGCAGGCCTGCTCATAAAAACGGTAAGGTACTGAGGGAGTACTCTACATGATTTTTCGGTGAATGAAAAGGGTGAATGGCAGGTGTGCGGATCGGGAAAATACGATTGTCATTTTTGATTTTTTTCCTAAAGTATTCCCGATTCCCGCCGATAAGGGGTTCAAATGCTCCTGGAGAAAGGCAAACTATCCGAAAGGGTAGGACGCAAAGCCACCTGCCGTAAGCTAAGGAAGACACGGTCGAGGGGTTGCCCGAAAGGGAATACTGAAAAGTATTAATCAAAGCGTCCACACCTTCGGGTTGGACGCTTTTTTTGTTGTCCTCCCGAGAGATGCCGTCACGAAGGGCTCGCTTGAGCCTGACGGCATCTCTCCCTCCTCATTTCTTCAGAACCAACAATTCAGACCTAATGACGAACAAATAAGATCAGGATCAGGATTCCATGATGCAGCATCGGAGGATTCGGACGGGGCGAATGAGGAAAACTACGATGATCAGGAAAAAAATTGCTTATTCCGAAAGGGGGTGTTGACCCATCTTGCCGAGAATCTTTGCCGCCTCTACGACGACCCGGTTGTCATTATCCTTCAGGGCTTTCATCAGGAGAGGGTGCAGACGAGCCTGATCGCTCACACTGTGGAGAGAAAGGACGGTCCGGAGACGAACATCGGGATCCTGATCATCCAGAGAGCGGAGGATGGAATCGAGATCATCGGCGAGCGGCCCCTGATCCAGAAGGCCGAAGAAATTCATCCCGTCGATCTCACTCAGATCAAGAGAAGGTCGGGCCTGGCGAACCTTCTCCGCCAACCCTTGCCCTTCGATAGAGGCCTGCGAAAGGAGGTTGACCACCCGGTCGGGGAAATTCATCTTCCCGATCATGCTGGAAAGCCGTGTCGGTCGCCCCTCTTCGAGTTCATAAATCCCGTTGTAGATAGCTGCACCCTTCGTCATCGTCTTGATGGAACTGTTCAGCTTTTCAAACATCTCCGCCGAACTGGCCTGGAGTACACTCCGGGGTGCGTAGAGGATTACGGCGATGACCGCTGCCGTCGTATAATCATAACCGGCCGCAAACAGGTCGCCCCCCTTCCAGATCTCTTTCAGCTGTTCCATCAGAAATCCGTCGCTGATCGGACCGGAGAGATTGAAGCTCCTGGAGCCGTAGATCATCAATCCCCGGGAAGAGAAGACCTTCCGAAAATCCTCACTGTCGAAACTCCGGAGACTCCGGATCTTGTAGGCATGGTCGGCACAGTTGAATTCGTCAAAGTTTTTAACGATTCGTTCGTTCGCCCGGGTGTAGTAATCGGCGATACTCACGCCGGGGAAAAGATCGAGAATCTTCTGATTGTCGATGAGGATGACACTGTTCAGGTTCTGCCGAAGAAGGGTATTGACCGCCTGGATGGCATTGACCTTGGTCAAGCTGCTTTCGCTCTCCGACGGCAGAGTCACCATCACGGAAGTCGGCACATTCAGCGGACGGAGGATCTCCGCCAGAGTCGGCAGGTTACTTCCCGTCCCGCCGCCCATCCCGGCAACAAGGATAAAAAGATCGACCGACTCCGCAGGCCCCTTCAAGGTACTCAGGATCCGGTCCCGGTTGCTAAGCAGGCTCTCCTTGCCAAGATCCAGGTCCCGGCCGGCACCGCTGCGCCCGTTGAGACCGACATGGAGACGGTGTTCCCGCGGCACTTCCTCCAGACTTTTCAGATCGGAAAAGGAGGTATTCAGGGCACAGGCCTGATACCCTTTCCGGGCAAACTCGGCGGCCAGGTTCCCGCCGCACTGCCCGAGTCCCACCACCCCGATCTTCAACCGTTTTCTGAAATCATGAATCTTTGTATCGGAAGGTTTCATGCCGCCGCCCCACCCTTCTGCCAATAATGAATTTTTCGTAATCCTATCAAATCATCAAGAACTTTGTCAAGAAAAGCCGCCCTTTTCCCAGTTCCTTGTTGAAATGCTCCACATTCCCACGCGGGTTGTGCCATTGCAACAGAACCCATCGCAAAAAGATGATAAGCCTATTGGATGGATCCCTCAAATCCGTACCTCCCAAAGCCGGCAAATGAAAATTTCCGGAAAAATATGTAATACAATTGACATATTCTAATTCTGTGATATTGTGAATGCCGTTAATCTCACATTGAAATGAAGGAGGAGATCATGAAAAACAAAGTCAAAGGACTGTTGATTCTTGTCCTGTTTTTGTGTTGCGCTTCACTGGCCTTTGCCGAAACTTATGGTGTCAAGAAGCGGGCGCCCCGCCCGGAGGAATACGGTAACTGCATAATCAACAACTTCTCCGAACAGAACAAGATGGCTCCGGTCGTCTTCAAACACTGGTTGCATCGGGCGAAGTATACCTGTCGTCTTTGTCATGTTGATCTTGGCTTCGCCATGCAGACAGGGGGAACCGGAATCCGGGAAAAAGATATCCGCAGGGGCCTTTACTGCGGCGTGTGCCACAATGGAAAGATCGCCTTTCGCTGGGAAGAGCGAACACCTTTCGGGAAACTGCAGAAGAACTGCGATCGATGTCACTCCTATGGAAAAGATGTAAAGTTCAAGTACGATTTTTACAAATTCACCAAAGAATGGCCGAAGGCACGATTCGGAAACCGGGTCGACTGGCTGAAGGCGGAAGAGATGGGATTGATCAAGCTGCAGGATGCCATCAAAGGAGTCACCATCAAGCGTCGTCCCCTCAAAATTCCTCTCAACACCGAGATTGAAGCAAAGGTACCCGAGATGCCGGACATCATCTTTTCTCACAAGAAGCATGCCGTCTGGAATGGCTGTGAACTCTGCCATCCCGATATCTTCGGAATCAAGAACGGAGCCACCAAATTCACCATGCAGGATATCTTTAACGGCAAATACTGTGGAGCCTGTCATGGGAAGGTCTCGTTCATGACCCTGGACTGCCAGCTTTGTCACTCAAAATCCATTAACTGAATTCTATTCCACTTCCTGACTTCCTAAAAGGAGGAGAGATGCTTCGTCCCATGATCACCGCCTGGATCCTGGCACTGCTGATCTTCCCCGTTGCGGGATGGGCGGATTCTTTCTGGAATCTGCCCCCTCTTCCCCCACCGGAAGAATATGGGAATATTCTGATCAACCGAACCTCGGAGACACACGGGCTCAAAGCAGTTACCTTCTCTCACTGGTCTCATCGGATAAGATACACCTGTCGGGTCTGTCATACTGAACTTGCCTTTGAGATGAAGGTCAATGCAACGGAGATTACGGAAAAAGCGAACCAGCACGGAAAATACTGCGGCGCCTGCCATAACGGCAAGACTGCATTTGGTCACACAAAAAAGAACTGCAACAAATGCCACAACGGTGACCGAAGTTACGGAAAAGAAAAATTCGCAAAGCTTGCCAAATTCCCCAGAGCCAAATTCGGTAACAAGATCAACTGGGATAAAGCCGTCAACGAGAAGCTGATCAACCCCAAGCTGACGATCTGGAAGCAAGCCTACACGCCCCTTCCCTACAACAAACTCCTCAAGCTGGAAGCAAAGTGGAACATCATCCCCGATGCTTTCTTTTCCCACGAGATACACAATCGATGGCTTGACTGCTCCAACTGCCATCCCGACCCCTTTAATATCAGGGAGAAAACAACCCGGCACTTCTCCATGAAGGCAATCCTGGACGGAAGGTTCTGCGGTGTTTGCCACCGCAGAGTCTCTTTCCCGATGGATGATTGCAACCGGTGCCATCCCGGCATCAAGAAATGAGGTGGACCGTGCGAAAAAGCATCCTTTTGCTCCTTCTACTTTTTCTTTCACTTTCTCTCGTGATCGGGGTCCCGGCGGAAACGTGGAAATCGGAATTTGAAAAGATCTGTGCAAACGTTCCCACCGCATCGTCCCTTTCGACGGAACGAATCCGGCAACTAATCAAAGAGAGCAACCAACTGACAAAAACGGTTGAAGCGGTTCAGGATCCGCAGAAGAAAGTCTATCTCTTCCGCCTTAAAAAATGCAGGAACTTCTTTCAGTTCATCCTGAACGGCCGGACCGACAGGAACCCGGATGGTGCGAAAGCCCCACCGAAGTGAGAAAGCCCCTTTCCTTTGTTCGTCTTTCTCTGCGACCTCTGCGTCTGAGGTGAACGTTCTTCTCCTTTGACCTTCCCCCCTCCCCCCCTTTTCCGCGAAAGGGGGGCACAAAGCTCGGGAAGCTTCGATCGATCTTCACCCTCGCCCCAACTCGTTGACTTTTTTCATATTTTTCGATATAAACAGTACTTATGGATTCCCAAAGGACCTTTCCCCATCTGAATATCCGGAGGAAGCTGATCGTTGCATTCCTCGGTATCGGGTTGATCCCGGTACTGATCCTTGGAAGCATCAACCTCCTGACCAACACGCAGGCACTGAAACATCGGACAATCACGGAAATCCACGCCACTCTGACGGCGAAGGCAGAGCGAATCCGGAATGCCCTTCGACATGCCGGAAAGGATCTGCGTCTCCTCAGTCACTCCCCCTCCCTGAACACATTCCTGGAATTCTACCCGGGGAACGTCATGGGGAAGAACAACCTGAACCGGATGCTCTACAACACCCTCAAAGATTTTGCACGGAAAAACCCGATCTATCACAGCATTCAGCTTTTCAACCTGAAGGGAAAACCGATCGTTAGCGTCACCAATGACGGAAAAACCATTCGGGCGGAAGGACCGGGTAAGACAGCCCCCGCCGGCGATACGGCTTTTTTCTGGAAAGCACTGGATCGGGATCAGGACCGGTTCGTTGTCACCCGGTCCATGACACCCGATGCAGGAGTCAAAAAAGAAAAACCGGCTCTCGTATTTTCAACGGCGATTCATGATCAGGGCCGACGCGTCAAAGGGGTTCTGGCCATCCAGCTTCTTTTGCGGGATCTGGCAAACCGGGCCCGGTCTGCTGAAAAACCGATGGGAAGTACTTATCTGATGGACCGGGAGGAAACCTTCCTGCTCCGCGTCGATAGCAGTAATGCCGAACCGGTGCGGGGAGGTTTTCCCGGTACACTGAAAAGAGAAACACTCCAGCGGATTCTCTCCGGCCGGGAGGGATTGATTACGAACGAGAAGAACCGGATCATTTCTTACATTCCCATCCAGGTGGGTGTCGACAGTCCTGCCGATGACTGGGTCCTCGCCGTCGATGTGGCCGAACCGGTGGTTTTGGCACCGGTACACCGATTTCTTTTTCTCTCCTTGATCATGGTTATTCTCCTGACCTTAATCGGGGTCATCCTCGGTGTAACGGCATCGAACCAGTTGACCCGGCCGATTCTGGAACTTCACCAGGGAGCACAGCGACTGGCAACGGGCGATTTTTCCCATCGGATTAACGTCAACAGTAATGACGAAATCGAAGAACTCGCTGAACAGTTCAATCGGATGGCGGAACGACTTCAGATCTCCCGGGAGCAGATGCAACGATCGAATGAGGAACTGCAGGCGGAGGTCCGGAAAAGAACGGAACAACTGGTTCAGGCGGAAAAGATGGCTGCACTGGGGAGACTTTCTGCCGGCATCGCCCATGAAATCGGGAATCCCCTGGCCGGGATGAAAGCCAACATTCAACTCCTGGTTGAAAAATTCGGTTCCGACAGTTCCCATCACAAATTCCTGGAACGGATCCTGCGGGAGATCAACCGGCTGGACCACTTTCTGCAAACCTTCTCCTCCTTTGCCCGGCCGGCAAAAGCACAGAGGACCGCCTGTGACATCCGGAAGATGATCCAGGATGTCATTTTCTTCGTTCGACCGGAAGGCGCAAAGCAGGGAGTGAAAATCCGGCAGATCTTCGACGAAGATCTGCCGAAGGTCATGGTCGATCATCAGCGGATGCAGCAGGTCTTCCTCAATCTTTGTCTGAATGCCTTGCAGGCGATGCCGGAAGGAGGCAAACTTACGATTCGAGCTTACGGAGGGAAAGAATTTCCGGAATCCACCGATACGGTCCAGGAGATCATCGTCGATGTCTCCGACTCCGGAACCGGGATCCCGGCGGAACACCTCCCGAAGATCTTCGACCCCTTCTTTACAACCAAGGCACAAGGGACCGGCCTCGGCCTTTCCATCGTCCATCAAATTGTGCGCGAAAACAACGGGACGATTGAGGCGGTTTCGAACGATGATACAGGAACCACCTTTCGTATTCGACTGAAAGGGGCTGCGCAATCCATCCTTTCCTGAGGAGGGAAGATGCCGAATCTGCTGATTGTGGAAGATGATGAATCGATGCTCGACACCCTGAGTGACGTTTTCCGGGAAAAGGGAGAAAATGTTGTCTCCGTCCCAACGGGTGACGCAGCCCTGAAGGAGTTCAGCCGGAATCAACCGGATCTGGTCCTTCTCGATATCCGTCTGCCGGACACGGACGGGCTGACACTACTGAAAAAAATGAAGGAAACAGCTCCGGACCTTCTCGTCGTGATCATGACCGCCTATCCCCAGGTACAAACCGCCATCCAGGCGATGAAGGCCGGTGCCTACGATTATATCAACAAGCCCTTTGATCTCGACGAGATGCGTCTCGTTGTGGAGAAGGCCCTGGAAACGCGCCTCCTCAAGGATGAAGTCAACCGGTTCCGAAGAGAAAAGGCCTCCACGGCAAAGGCGACGAAAATCCTAGGGGAGAGTCCCGCCACGCAACAGATGCGGACACTGCTTCGAATGGTCGCCGATACGCCGCGGACCCCGGTCCTGTTGACGGGCGAATCGGGAACCGGGAAGGAACTGGCCGCCAACGCCATTCACTATGGGAGTCACCGGGCGCAGAAAGCGCTGGTGAAGGTCAACTGCAGTGCTCTGCCCGACAACCTGCTGGAGGACGAGCTTTTCGGACACGAACGGGGGGCCTTCACCGATGCGAAAGAGACCCGGAAGGGGCTGTTTGAAATGGCAGACGGCGGGAGTCTGTTCCTGGATGAAATTGCTGAAATGTCCCCTGCCCTGCAGCCGAAACTCCTGCGAATCCTGGAAGGAGAGCCGTTTCGACGTGTGGGCGGAACTCGGGAGATCCGGTCGGACGTCCGTATTATCGCAGCCACCAATCGTGATCTTACAACCATGGTCAAGGCCGGAAGCTTCCGCAAGGACCTTTATTATCGGCTCAAAGTCATGGAGATGCGGTTACCGACGTTAAAACAAAGGAGAGAGGATATCCCCCTGCTTGTAGAGCATTTCATTGCACTTCACAGCCGGGAGATGGGAAAGTCGGCGGTTACTCTGAGCGACCAGGCCGCACAAATGCTGATGAACTACTCCTGGCCGGGCAACGTCCGGGAACTTAAAAATGTAATAGAACGAGCCGTGATCCTGTCGAACGGAGAGACCATCGAACGCAAACATCTCCCGCTGGAACTCTGCAAAGCCGTCGCAAACGAATGTTTCGAGAACAACCCTCCCGCAGCCCTGGATCTCACACTGGAAGACCTTGAACGGGAATACATCCTCCGGATACTGAGAAAGCTCGGGGGGAACCGGACCGCTGCAGCAAAAAAACTCGGGATTTCCCGGTCCACTCTTTTGGAAAGACTCAAACGTTATAATGCCCGATAGTTTCCTCTTCATCTACCGTAAACAAGCGTTGTGCCGTTTCAGACCTCCTTCCTTTTTTATAATGCTGAATGATTTCCAGAGGTCGAATCCTTTTTTCGGAAATAAAATAAAAAAAAGTCTTGAAATTCAGAACTCATTTCCATATAGTCATATGATAATTTTAGAATTTACATACTTCATTAAAAGCATGGGAGGTACGATGATCATTCAACAGAGAACCGTCTTTCTCCTCTTTTTGTGCTTCACCGGAGCGTTTCTGATTTCTCCATCAAGGTCTTTCAGCTCCGACATGGATTCGGAAGCAGCATTAGCGCAGTCCCCTCAGGTCCAGGAACATAAGATTCCCAAGTATATTACTCCGCCGCCCCCCTTCTCGGAGGGGATCTTCCCCTGCTCCGACTGCCATAAAGACTTAAAACCGAACCCCAAACGCCGCAAACTGGAACTCATGCACACCGATATTCACCTGAAACATGCGGGCGGAGAACAATGGTGCCTGGACTGTCATGACCTGAACAATCGCGACAAGCTGCACCTGATCAATGGGAAACTGATCGATTTCGAGGAGGTCTATTATCTCTGTGGACAATGCCACGGGACGATCTTCCGGGACTGGAAGGCCGGCGTCCATGGAAAACGGACGGGAGAATGGAATGGGAAGAAGGTCTACCGTCTTTGTACCAACTGCCACAATCCCCATCAGCCTCACTTCAAGCCGTTAAAACCAAAACGTCCACCGGAACGGCCGAGTGATATCAAATAAACTTTTCTACTACTTGAAAATCCGGGAGATCGATATGTCTAAAAAACAGAGAAAAAATCCGTTATCGCTCAAACTTGACCGGCGCAATTTCCTGAAAGGCTCGGCCCTCGGATTGGCTGCATCGGCCCTGCCCCTGGAGAATGCCGATGCCTCTTTTATTGAAGCTTTTTTTCAGAAACACTTCCGGGAGATGAACAAGAAGGAAATCCAGGAGGTTCTGAACCGGTTGGAAAAGGAGTATTCCGAACAATACAAAAAACACGTCACGGTGAAGGCAACGAAAGCCATGCCGGGCGTCCAATTCGGATACGGCCTTGATTTATCCAGATGCATCGGCTGCCGCCGTTGTGTTTACGCCTGTATCGGGGAAAACAACCAGTCCCGTGACCCACAAATTCCATGGATCCAGGTCCTGAGCTTCAGGAAGGGCGACAAATGGACGGATCTGGAAGAAGCGGACAAGTATTACAATCCTGCCACGGTCCCGGAACCGGAGCACTGGTACATGCCGGTACAGTGCCAGCAGTGCCGCCATCCTGCCTGTACCCGGGCCTGCCCCACCCAGGCGACCTGGAAAGAACCGGATGGAATCGTCGTTGTTGATTACAACTGGTGCATCGGCTGCCGCTACTGTATGGCGGCCTGCCCCTACGGCGCTCGTCATTTCAACTGGGGAGAGCCTCACATTCCGGACGATGAGCTGAATCCGGTCACCCATTACCTGGGTAATCGTCCCCGGTACAAGGGGGTTGTGGAAAAATGCACCTTCTGTATTCAACGAACCCGTGAAGGCAGGTATCCTGCTTGCGTGGAGATCTGCCCCGTTGGTGCACGAAAATTTGGAAATCTCCTCGATCCGTCCAGTGAGATTCGATACTGCATTGAGAACAAGCGGGTCTTTCGTCTCAAGGAAGAACTGAATACACAACCGAAGTTCTATTACTTCTACGCAACGTAATATCGATAGGGGAGAAAAGATGATTGAGATGATACGGAACTTTTTCAAGGCGATGAAGCAGATTCTGATCGGTGATCGGAACTACTATCTATGGATTGCATTCCTGAGTTTCTTCGTGATTGCAGGGATGGCCGCCTATGCAGAGCAGATTCATGACGGTCTGATTGTCACCGCAATGCGGGATCCTGTCTCCTGGGGGTTGTACATCTCCAATTTTACATACCTCGTCGGAGTGGCGGCCGCCGCCGTTGTACTCGTCGTCCCCGCGTACATCTACAACTTCAAGGCCATCAAGGAAATTACCCTCCTGGGCGAGATGCTGGCCGTCACGGCGGTCATTCTCTGCATTCTCTTCGTTATGGTCGACATGGGACATCCGGAACGGCTCTGGCATCTTCTTCCCTTCGTGGGGGCCATGAACTTTCCCAGCTCCCTCCTGGCTTGGGATGTCATCGTTCTATCCGGCTATCTCTTCATCAATGCGACGATTGTCCTGTATGTTCTGTACAAGCTTTCTCTCGGAAAAGAATATAACCTTCAATTCATCAAACCGTTGATCATTCTCTCTATTCCCTGGGCGGTCGGGATCCACACCGTCACCGCATTTCTCTACAACGGTCTTCCCTCTCGCCCCTTCTGGAATGCCTCAATCCTGGCTCCGCGCTTTCTCGCCTCGGCCTTCTGCTCCGGTCCGGCCCTGATGCTGATTCTTTTTCAGATCATCCGCAAGGTCTCACGCATTGAAGTCAAGGATAAAGCCATTTTCAAAATTGCCGAACTGATCGCCTATGCCATGTGCATTAATCTCTTTCTCGAAATTGCGGAACTCTTCAAGGAGTTTTACTCCGGGACCGTAGACGTTGCTTCGATTCAGTATCTCTATTTCGGTTTAAAAGGAAACAACGGGCTTGTTCCATGGATCTGGTGGGCAACCATTCTGAATGTCATCGCATTGATTCTATTCTTGAATCCGAAAACCCGGGAAAATATGCTGACACTCAACGCAGGATGCGTTTTCATCATCATCGGGATTTATATTGAGAAGGGGATGGGACTTGTCATCCCGGGATTTGTCCCCGGAACCTTAGGGGAAATATATAACTACTCCCCAACCCACATAGAAATTCTCATTACCGTAGGCATCTGGGCCTTCGGTGCTCTCCTCTATACATTGATGTTGAAATTTGCGATCCCGATCTATACGGGCCAGTTGCGTTTCAGCTCTACAAAAAAAACCGATGGCGAAAAGACCTCTTCAGTTGACCTGGAACCAATAGCAGAGTAGATGGAAAAGCTTCGCATGATCATCACACGAAAAAAAGCCGTCCTTCTGAAAAGGACGGCTTTTTTTCTTTTTGCAATCTCCGCGGGAACCACTTCCCGCCGTTGATTTTATTTCCCGGCCTTCTGCCGAATGCGCTCCCGGAAGATCCGCCTCTCCTCCGGAGAGAGACGCTGCCACCGGCGAAAAAGTTGCCGCAGATGCCGCCGACGCTCCGGAGGGAGCGCCCGGAATCGTTTCAGGTTTGCCAGGATCCGCCGTTTCTCCGGACCGGAAAGCTTTTGGAATTGCCGAAACCGTCTCACAAGCTTCCGCCGCTGCTCCGGTGAAAGTTTTTTAAATCGCCGGTAGTTGTTCCGAATAAACCGTTTCTCCTCGGGAGAAAGTTTCTTCCACACCCGGTAGCGTTCCCGGATGACCTTCCGTTCGGCAGGAGAGATCTGTTCCCACCGCTCCAGCAGTTCGGAAGGCCCTTTTTTTTCATCAGCATGAGCCGATATCGTCATTATCAGAAAAACCCCCATGAGAATGACCAGTCCCAGTCTAAACTTTTTCATCGATTCTCTCCATCCCGCTGTTCTTCCGGAGAAGAATGCTGAGGCAATTTTTCCGGCAGCGACGACCGCCTCCCCTCTCGTGAGGAATCCCACGGCAAGGAGTATAACAATCATGAGAAACTTCACAAATTCTCCACCTCTTTCAGAGACCGGAGGAGATCGAAATCTTCCAACAGATCGAGTTTGCTGATCAGCTCATAGTTCTGAAACAACATGATGCGGTCCTGCCGTCCACGATAATAGTGGAACCCCGCCGTTGCCACGGCAAGCAACACCATCACCGCCATGACTCCCTGCAGAAGGGGACGGGAAAAGAGGAAGGAGCGTCGAAAGGAGTTCCCAATCTTCCTTCGAACAGATCTTCGATACTCCTGCCAATATCCCTCGGGTATCTCCGGCGGATCACAACGTAGCCCATCCAGTTTGTTTTTCAACCGCCCCCAGGCGGCACTGCATCTTTCACAGTTCTGCAGATGGCTTTCGATCCGCCTCTTTTCCGCCTCGTCCAATTCCCCGTAGTAATAAAGGGGCAACCTCTTTCCCGTCCTGCACTTCATTCTTTTTCCTCCAGTTCCTTCTTGACACGATGTACGGCCCGGAAGAGGTGGGCTTTCACCGTCCCCTCGGCACAGGTGAGGATCTCTGCGATCTCCCGGATCTTCAATCCCTGAAAATGGCGTAGAACAAAAACCTCCCGCTGTTTCGACGGAAGGCCTTCCAATACCGCCAGGGCCGCCCGTCCCGTTTCGACCGCAACAAGGCGACTTTCGGGGGTTACCTCCGTCCGGGGTTCGATCTCCTTCTCCTCATCTCCCCGGGAAAAGGAAAGAGCAGCCCGAAGCCGCTGCCTCCGGTCGTGGCGCCGGCAAAGGTTGAGAACGATCCGGTAGAGCCAGGTGGAAAACCGGCTCTCTCCCCGAAAGGTCGAGAGTTTCCGAAAGACCACGATGAAGGCCTCCTGAGAAAGATCCTCGGCGTCCTCTACGCTGCCTGTCATACGGTAGGCCAGAGCAAAAGCATCTTTAGCATGCCGCTCGACCAGAAGAGTAAAGGCGGACTCATCACCGGACCGGCACCGATCGAGAATTGTGACATCGGGAATTTTTTCCGCCTGCGCCATGCCCACGTCCATATATGAATTAGAGCCCCATCGCAGGAAAAGGTTTACAGGAAGGAGAAGAAAAAGCAACTTTTTTTTACCGTAAACCTTTTTGCTGCCGCAGGACTCTAACCTGTTAAAGAGCAACCATTCACAAGGAGGTCACCATGCAAAGAACGATCAAGCTCTCCATCAGCACATCCCTTGCAGCGCTTCTCATCACCGGGACCGCCTTTGCCGGAAGCATACACGATCCCGGCGTCAACAAACGGCAGCGGCGTCAGCAGCACCGGATCATGAGCGGCGCCAAAAGCGGCGCCCTGACACCACGGGAGACGATCAGCCTGGAGCGGCAGCAGGTCCGGATCCGGAAAGAAGAACATCGGATGAAGTCGGACGGTGTTCTGACAAAAAAGGAACGATGCAAACTCCATCACGACCTGAACCGTTCCAACCGGGGGATCTATCGGCAAAAACATGATCATCAGCACAGATAGAAAAGGATCGAAAACCGTCATTCCCGAAGAGGGGCCCTCCCTTTTCGGGAATGACACCCCCTCCGGCTTCACCACAAAACCACTCAAACAGGGCAATGTTCCAGTTACGATCCCTCATCGACAAGTTTGTTTGACTTTTTTCCCCTGACTTGTTAGTTTATATTTATAGTACCTTCCACGATTTATCATCCGACGCCAATGCCCGCTCTTGGAAAGTCCTTTTAGCGGCATTCGGATACAACCTTTTCTCCAGGGGAGAATGACCATGGAAAAACAGATCATCCTCAAGGCAAGTGACGCCCCGAAACAGTGGTACAACGTCATCCCCGATCTCCCGGGACCGCCGACACCCGTACTCCACCCGGCTACGCTGCAACCGGTCACTCCCGACGACCTAACGCCCCTGTTCCCGATGAGTCTTATCGGACAGGAGGTCAGCTCCGAACGCTGGATCGATATCCCCGAGGAAGTTCGGGAAATCTATACTCTCTGGCGGCCGTCACCCCTGGTTCGGGCCACCCGGCTGGAAAAGGTCCTCGATACCCCGGCTCATATCTACTTCAAGAACGAAAGTGTCTCCCCCGCCGGCAGTCACAAACCAAATACCGCCGTTCCCCAGGCCTACTACAACAAAATGGAGGGGACCAAACGGATCGTCACCGAAACGGGCGCCGGGCAATGGGGCTCAGCCCTCTCCATGGCCTGCAACTTCTTTAATGTCGAACTTCAGGTCTTTATGGTCAAGGTAAGTTACCAGCAGAAACCTTATCGCAGGTCGCTGATCCAAACCTGGGGCGCCAAGGTCTTTGCCAGTCCCTCGGACCAGACCAACTACGGCAGGCAGCTTCTTGAAAAGGACCCGGACAATCCGGGTTCTCTCGGTATCGCCATCAGCGAAGCCGTGGAGCGTGCCGCCACCGACCCCGAAGCCCATTATGCCTTGGGGAGTGTTCTGAATCACGTCTGCCTGCACCAGACCATCCTCGGCCTGGAGGCTAAAAAACAGATGGAAATCGCCGGAGAATATCCCGACGTGGTGATCGGCTGTGTGGGAGGAGGTTCCAATTTTGCGGGGATGTCTTTCCCCTTTGTCGCAGACAAAGCCGCAGGAAAGAAGGTCCGGCTCTTGGGCGCCGAACCATCAAGCTGCCCCACCCTTACCAAAGGTCCTTATACCTTCGATTACGGCGATACGGCCCGCATGGCACCGGTGGTGAAGATGCATACTCTGGGACACGATTTTGTTCCTCCGGGGATCCATGCAGGTGGCCTTCGCTATCACGGAGATTCGCCTCTCCTCTGCCAGCTCGTCGATGCCGGGGTTATCGAGGCCAAAGCCTATCCCCAGACGGCCTGCTTCGAGGCGGCGATCACTTTTGCCCGCTCCGAAGGGATCGTCCCGGCCCCCGAGACTTCCCACGCTATCCGGGCTGCCATGGATGAAGCCTTGGATGCAAAAAAGACGGGAGAGAAGAAGGTCATCCTCTTCAACTTTTCCGGTCACGGCCATTTCGACATGAGCGCCTATGACAACTACTTCTCCGGAAAGCTGGTCGACTTTGAATACCCGGAGGCAAAAATCAAGGCGGCCCTGGCCAACCTGCCAAAGGTGAACATGTAATCCGGGCACAAAAGTCTCTTCAAGATATTGATTGGGGAACCCATGAAAAAAAAGAGCAAAAAACTGATCCATGAGGATCTCGAACTTCTCCGAACCCCGGGCAGGAAGGAACGGCCCGACTTTACCGCCAAAGATCCCTGGCGGGCCCTCCGGATTCTGGGAGAAGTCGTGGAAGGGTTCGACTCTCTTCACGACATCCACGGTTCCGTCTCCTTTTTCGGTTCAGCGCGAACCCCGGAGAAAGACCCCTACTATCAGGCAGCTCGGGAGACAGCCCGGCTCATGGCGGAAAACGGATTTCCGATTATTACCGGGGGCGGTCCCGGAATCATGGAAGCGGCCAACCGGGGCGCCCAGGAAGGAAAAGGGGTTTCCGTGGGATGCAACATCCAGCTTCCCTTCGAGCAAACGGCGAACCCCTACCAGGATATTACTCTTGACTTCCGTTACTTCTTCGTCCGGAAGCTGATGTTCATCAAGTACTCCACCGCCTTTGTCATCTTTCCCGGCGGTTTTGGAACCCTGGATGAACTTTTCGAAGCCCTCACCCTCGTCCAGACCGACAAAATCGAGCAATTTCCCATCGTCCTCTACAACGATGACTACTGGGAGTCCATGATCCGGTTCTTTCACGACAAACTCCTGAAGGAAGAAAACATCTCCGGAAAGGATATGACTCTCATCAAGGTATGCAATTCCCCGCAGGAGATTGTGGATCACGTCGTCGAATATTGCATGAAAAACCATACCTCCAGCTGAAAAAGTCTTTTCCTCGATAGCAGTCTTTTGCCGTTTTGCCGCCTTTTCGGGTGGGATGAAACCTGTCTTATTTTTTCTTACAATATTTCCCTCCATTTGCCAAAAGAACAAGTTGCGTCTATACTGGTTTCGGACCAGGGAAGAGTCATCCATCCGATAATGTAAAAAAGTAAGGAGGAAATACCATGGAAGGAAGCGATTGCTGCGGATTGCAGTTAGGGCAGAACGTACCGGATTTTCAGATGGAGACCTTTGAACCGGGAAAACTCAGTTTCGGAACAACCTCATTAGACGCCCAGAAGAAGGCAGGAAAGTGGACGGTTCTCTTCTTTTACCCTGCTGATTTTACCTTCGTCTGAGCCACGGAGATGGCCGATCTGGCAGATCGGCACGAGCAGTTTCAGGAAGCAGGCACCGAGCTGATCACCGTCAGTACCGATACTCAGTTCGTTCACCTCGCCTGGCAGCGGGATGAAAAACTCCTGGAAAAAGCAAAATTCACCATGGCGGCCGACCCTACGGGAACCGTTTCCCGGCTGTTCGGCGTCTATGATGCATCAAAGGGGCTCGCTCTGCGAGGCACCTTCATCATCAACCCCGACGGGGTTCTCCTCGCCTCGGAGATCAACTACTTCAACATCGGACGGAACGTCGATGAATTGTTACGGAAGCTGAAGGCCAACATCTACGCTTCGAAACATTCCGATGAGGCCTGCCCGGCCCGCTGGACCGAAGGGGAAAAAACGCTGAAGCCGGGGGCGGAGATGGTGGGAAAGGTTTACGAGGCCCTGCAAGAGAAACGATAAAATCAGTAGAGGGGGGGCACCTGGACCGGTAATTGCCGAACCACCGCATGGTAGGTCTCTTCATTCAACCGGCTGCGGGGTGCAATACGGCGCAGGCTTTTCCGGAGTTCACGGGCTCGCTTGAAGTTGGCTCGTCCCGTGGGATCCAGTTTGTAACATTCGGCGTCCTGCATCGAGATCAGAAGATCAAGGATGGACAGTTTGGAAAGGTGATGATACTTTTCAATATCCTCAAGTCCCAGTACCCACCGGGAACGGGCACCGATCTTCCGGACCATCCTGCGCCAATGCTTGAAGCGGTGAATCATGAGAATACTGTTGAAGATAGTCTTGTTCACTTCAAAGGAGAAAAGTGTTCGTTCAATGATATTTCGAATCAGGGGATCATGTCTTTGCTGCACCTTCTTACTGATCCGCCCTCCTTCCTGCCAGTATTTTTGCCCCACCAGGCTGTCCGCCCGGATCTCCCAGTAGGTATGCCCCATCGGCTTTTTCGAATAAGAACGGATCATCCGGCCGGGGACAAAAAAGTTATGCGCAACCGTATCGGCGGCAAGATGGCTCAGGTAACCGAGGGCGAAAGCCTTTTGCGACAGGTCATGGGCTTCGTGTAAAATCCGGAAACCGACATTCCAGTTATGGCAGTGCTTGCGGTATTCCACATACTTCTTGCCCACGGTAATGTCGGCGCTGATACAGCCGTAGAGAAAATCATACGGAAATTCCTTCAGGATCGAGGCCACCACGGGAGAAAGGACAGAGAGATCCTTCAGAACTTCCATCCCGTAATAGATATGAGTTGCCGGCCCCCAGGCATAAGCGTACTCGGGAATCAGCAGAACAAAGAGACCAACGAAGGAAATGACAAGAAAAGAAACCATATATTAATCAAAATGCCCAATAAGGCCAAAAATGCCGAACTCCATCTTTTTCAGTATAGAGAAAAGCCCCTGATAAATCAAGAAAAAAACCTTCTCATAGAACTTTTGCCGCCAATTCCGCCAGTTCCGATCTCTCCCCTTTCATCAGGGTCACGTGACCTGCCAGAGGCACGTTTTTGAACCGTTCCACCGCATAGGTCAGGCCATTACTGGAAGAGTCGACATAGGGATTGTCGATCTGGTATGGGTCCCCGGTGAGAATGACCTTGGTGCCGTGTCCGGCCCGACTCACCACGGTCTTGATCTCATGCGGAGTCAGGTTCTGGGCCTCATCGACAATGAGGTACTGATGATGGAGACTCCGGCCCCGGATATAGGTCAATGGTTCCATCTGCAGGAGATCCCTTTCCTGCAACTCCTTGAGATTCCACTTCAGATCTTCATCGGGACTGCCGGAAGAGCTCATCAGGAGTTCCATGTTGTCGAAGATCGGCTGCATCCAGGGACGCAGTTTCTCTTCGATATCTCCCGGCAGATAACCTAGGTCCCGGCCCATCGGAAGGACGGGACGGCAGGCAACCAGCCGCTGGTAGGCATCCTGCTCCAGGGTTTGCTCCAGCCCGGCGGCCAGGGCCAGGAGGGTCTTGCCGGTGCCGGCGATGCCGATGAGGCTCACCAATCGTACGGATGGATCCATCAGGAGTTCAAGAGCAAACTTCTGCTCCTTGTTCAGAGGACGGATCCCCCACACCCCGCCCGGATATCTTCGCAACGGTTTCAAAACGTTTTTGTCGGAATGAAACCGGGCAAGAGCGGAATGAGAAGGAGAACTCTGATCCAGAAGATGAACAAACTCGTTGGGTGACAGTCTATCCGCCTCCCAGGCAATCTCCTTTTCTCGGAACAGGGAATCGATCACCTCCGTCGTCACTTCATGACGAGCGCAACCAGTAAAGACTTCGCTGATCTCGATCTTATTTGTGGTATAGTCCTCCGCACGGATTCCGAAAGCGTTTGCCTTGATCCGCATGTTCGTATCCTTGGTGACAAGAACCACCTCCTGTTTGTTGTCCGCCTGTTTGAGGGACAGGGCCACGGAGAGAATCCGGTTATCCGCTTTGGAAATATGGAGTTCCGGCGGCAGCAGGTCGAATACCTTTTTCTCGACATAGACACGGAGCATCCCGCCCCCCTCGAGCTGCACCCCCTGGGAAAGCCCCTTGTGCATCCTGAGCTCATCTAATTTCCGGGAGACCATCCGGGCGTTCCGCCCCGTTTCATTGAGATCTTTCTTGAAGTTGTCCATCTCCTCGATCACCACCACCGGAATGACCACATCGTTCTCTTGAAAGGAGAAGAGGGATGCCGGATCGTAAAGCAGAACATTGGTATCGAGAACGTAGACCTTCCGTTCCGGGGCCGGGAGTTGATCGTCAGGTTCCGTCATCGTGCGATTCCTCTTTATGTCATGACTTTATTTAATTATACCACAACCGGGAGAATTCCTGAAATGCTCTGGTCCTCACCGGATACCGTTTTTTTTTTCATCTTACGGATTTACTTCGCAGAACCAGTCTGCTATTATAAATACCTTTTCAGTTTGCTTTTCAGGAAAACGTATGAAACAGAATTGTATCGAAATACGGGGTGCCCGGGAACACAATCTGAAAAATATTGATCTAACGATCCCGCGGGATAAGCTCATCGTAATCACCGGCCTCTCCGGGTCGGGAAAATCCTCCCTCGCCTTTGACACCATCTATGCGGAAGGGCAGCGGCGATATGTGGAATCCCTGTCGGCTTATGCCCGCCAGTTCCTTGAGCAGATGGAAAAACCGGACGTAGACCTGATCGAGGGGCTGTCACCGGCCATCTCCATCGAGCAAAAGACCACCAGCCGTAATCCCCGTTCCACGGTCGCGACGGTCACGGAGATCTACGACTATCTCCGCCTCCTCTTCGCCCGGGTCGGCAAACCTCATTGCTATAAATGCGGAAAACCGATCACCTCTCAGACCGTTTCCCAGATCGTGGACCAGATCCTCACCCTGCCGGAGAAGAGCCGGATTCAGATCCTCGCCCCTGTGGTCCGGGGCCGGAAGGGGGAATACCGGAAGGACTTCCTGCGAATGCGAAAGGACGGTTTCATCCGGGTCCGGGTCGACGGCAAGATGCACGATCTCTCCGAGGAGATCGTTCTCGATAAGAAAAAGAAACATACCATCGAAATTGTCATCGACCGGCTGGCCATCAAGCCGGAAATCAGCCGGCGGCTGGCCGACTCCATCGAACTGGCACTGAAACATGCCGAGGGAATCGTCCTCATCGACGTCATCGGCGGAGAAGAACTCCTCTTTTCCGAACGGCTGGCCTGCATAGATTGCGGGGTCAGCTATCCCGATATCGATCCGCCCCTCTTCTCCTTCAATAGTCCCCACGGTGCCTGCGAACAGTGCGGGGGAATCGGCACCCTGATGCACCTCGATCCGGAACGGGTCGTCCCAAACACTCACCTCTCCCTGCGGGAGGGGGCGCTGAAACCCTGGCAGCGGCGAAGTTCCTTCCATGCCCATCAGGTCATCTCCTCCCTGGCCCGCCATTATCACTTCGATATCAATACCCCCTACCGGGATCTTCCGGAGGAAATCCGGAAGGTGCTGCTCTACGGGTCCGGCAGCGAAGAGATCCGGTTCCAGTTGGAGGGGAAAAGCGACCGTTATACCTATACCCGTCCCTTCGAGGGGATCATCAACAACCTGGAGCGACGCTATCACGAGACCGACTCCCCTTACGTCCGGGAAGAGATCGAAAGTTTCATGGGGGTCACCCCCTGTCCTGCCTGCCGGGGCACCCGCCTGAAGAAAGAGAGCCTCTCCTTCCAGGTGGGAGATCTCAATATCGCGGAAGTCACATCGATGTCGATCAAGGAGGCGGAACACTTTTTTCGTCTCCTTGAACTCCCGGCCAGGGACGCGGAGATCGCACAGCGCATCCTCAAGGAAATCCGGGAACGCCTTGGGTTTCTCAAAAGTGTCGGTCTCGATTATCTTACACTGAACCGTACCGCAGCAACCCTGTCGGGCGGAGAGGGACAGCGGATCCGACTGGCCACACAGATCGGTTCCTCCCTCGTGGGTGTCCTCTATATCCTCGATGAACCTTCCATCGGTCTCCACCAGAAAGACAACCGACGGCTTCTTACAACCCTGATGCGCCTTCGCGACCTCGGCAACACTGTACTTGTCGTTGAACACGACGAAGAGACCATTCTCGCCTCCGACCACGTCGTCGATATGGGTCCCGGTGCCGGAGAACAGGGTGGAGAAGTCATTGCACAGGGAACCCCCGAAGAAATCATGGCATCTTCCCGCTCCCTCACCGGCCGTTACCTCTCTCGGGATCTGACCATCCCCACACCGTTACAGAGACGGACGGCCCGGCGGGGCGTCATCACCCTTGTCGGGGCGAGTGAAAACAACCTGAAGGGAATCAACGTAGAGATTCCGATCGGCCTTTTGACCTGCGTCACCGGTGTTTCCGGTTCCGGCAAGAGTACCCTCGTCATCGAGATTCTCTACAAGGCCCTGGCACAGCGCCTCTACCGGACCGGAACCAAGGCCGGCGCCGTAAAACATATCCGGGGGATCGAAAAGATCGACAAGGTCATCGACGTCGATCAGTCCCCCATCGGCCGAACGCCCCGCTCGAATCCCGCGACCTATACCGGGGTCTTCACCGATATACGAAATCTCTTCGCCCAGGTGCCGGAGGCACGCATGCGGGGGTACAAGGCGGGACGATTCAGTTTCAATGTAAAGGGAGGACGATGCGAGGCCTGCCAGGGGGACGGTCTGATCAAAATAGAGATGCACTTTCTCCCCGATATTTATGTGGCATGTGACATCTGTAAAGGGAAACGCTATAATCGGGAAACCCTCGATATCCGTTACAAGGGGAAGAACATCGCCGAGGTCCTCGAGATGAGTGTTTCTCAGGCACTCCGCTTCTTCGAGCCGATTCCCGCAATCCAGCGGAAACTCCAGACCCTCTATGACGTCGGACTCGAATATATTCATCTCGGCCAGTCGGCGACCACCCTCTCCGGAGGAGAGGCACAACGGGTGAAACTATCGAAGGAGTTGTCCAAAAAAAACACAGGGAAAACCCTCTATATCCTGGACGAGCCGACAACAGGGCTCCACTTTGCCGACATCCAGAAACTGCTCGATGTTTTAAACCGGCTCGTCGATGCAGGGAATACAATCGTCATCATTGAACACAACCTCGATGTGATCAAATCGGCCGACCATATTATCGATCTCGGCCCGGAGGGCGGAGACTCAGGCGGGCGGGTCATTGCCCGGGGGACACCGGAGGAAGTGATGGAGGAGACGGGATCTTATACCGGCCAGTATCTGCGTCTCGCACTTTCCCCCCAGGGCCTTACAGGAGTTCGGTCGTCCTGTTCCTGAAGGAGAAGCCTTAAGAAAAGGCAATGCAAAAGCCAAGAGCAGACTTGACCCCTTTTGAAGGAGTAGACCATGATCATTGTCATGCAGTCGGATGCCACACCGGAACATCTCGAAAAAGTCATTCAAAAGATCGAAGAATTGGGGTACACCCCCCACGTAATTCACGGCGTCGAACGGAATGTGATCGGCGCCATCGGAGACGAACGGGAGAAGGCGCGCCTACAGGTCATTGAAACCATGTCCGGCGTCGAGGAACTCGTCCCGATCCTCAAACCCTACAAACTGGCGAGTCTGGAAGTCAAAAAAGAGAGAACCGTCATTTCCGTACGAGGAGCGGAGATCGGGGGCCGTGAACTGATGATCATTGCCGGCCCTTGTTCGGTAGAAACACAAGAACAGATCCTGGAGACGGCCCGTGCCGTCAAAGCGGCCGGCGCCAGTGTCTTCCGGGGAGGTGCCTTCAAACCGCGCACCTCCCCCTATTCTTTCCAGGGGCTGGGGGAGGACGGGTTGAAACTCCTGGCCGCCGCCCGGGACGAGACGGGTCTCCCCATTATCACGGAAGTCCTCAACCCCCGGGACCTTGATCTCGTCGCCCGTTACACCGACATTATCCAGGTCGGGACCCGGAACATCCAGAACTTCGCTCTTTTAAAAGAGGTCGGGCAGACCGCCAAGCCGGTCCTGCTGAAACGGGGGCTGGCCACAACCCTGAAAGAATTTCTCATGTCCGCCGAATATATCCTCTCCGAAGGCAATGAAGAGGTAATCCTCTGCGAACGGGGAATCCGGACCTTTGAAACGGCCACCCGGAACACCCTGGACCTGAGCTGCATTCCCGTCCTCAAGCGGATGAGTCACCTGCCGATCCTCATCGACCCCAGCCATGCCGTGGGAAGCTGGCCCTATGTGCCGGCCATGGCCCGAGCGGCGGTTGCTGCCGGCGCCGACGGACTGATGATCGAGGTCCATCCCCACCCGGAAAAAGCCCTGTCCGATGGACCGCAGTCCCTGAAACCAGAACGTTTCGCGGCGTTGCTGAAAGAGTTGGTCCCCTTTGTCCAGGCTTCCGGAAAAGAAATGCCCGTCAAAGGTTGATGAAGTCGTAAAAAGTCGTTTTCCGGATTCCGTTCATGGTTCGACAGGCTCACCACGAACGGAATATCAATCACTTACACCGTTC
>JAADIO010000007.1 GCA_013151235.1 Deltaproteobacteria bacterium
ATCCAGAAGATTGTCGAGAATCTTTTGAAAAACATCCCCGGGATCGGGGAATCGATGCTGAAGGTGGCGAAACGGCTGGAGGATTCGCTGAAAGGACTGGTGGTTCCCGGCATGGTCTTCGAGGAACTTGGGTTCGAGTATGTCGGGCCGATTCAGGGACATCGTTTTGACCGGTTGATTCAGACCTTCGAAAATGTGAAGAAGCTCAACCGGCCGGTCCTGGTCCATGTGGCGACACAGAAGGGAAAGGGGTATGAGCCGGCCGAAGAAAGGCCTTCTCTTTTTCACGGCGTGGGACCCTTCGACCGGGAGACGGGACTCCTCCGGAAAAAACCGGACGGCCCCCCGGCCTATACGGAGGTTTTCGGCAGGATCCTGACCCGTCTGGCCTTCGAAGACGAGAAGATCGTCGCCGTTTCCGCAGCCATGCCGGGAGGCACGGGACTGAAATATTTTGCCGGGAAGTTTCCCGAACGGTTCTACGACGTCGGAATCGCCGAGCAGCACGGCGTGACCTTCTCGGGCGGGCTGGCGGCGGAAGGGTTCAAGCCGGTGGCGGCAATTTACTCCACTTTCCTGCAGCGGGCGTACGACCAGATTGTCCATGATGTCTGTCTGCCCGATCTTCCCGTGGTCTTTGCCCTGGATCGGGCCGGACTCGTCGGAGACGACGGGCCGACCCATCACGGCAATTTCGATCTTTCCTATCTGAGGCATATACCCAATCTGATTGTCATGTCTCCCAAGGATGAGAATGAACTTCAGAACATGATCAAGACGGCCCTCGATTGCGGCCATCCTGCGGCGGTCCGTTATCCGAGGGGGACCGGGGAGGGGGTGGAACTTGATCCCTACCCGAGGGCGCTGACCGTCGGGGAAGCCGAGCGTTTGACCCTTGGGTCGGATGCGGCCATCTTCGCCGTCGGCCATACCGTAAATCCTGCCTTACGTGCGGCGAGATTGCTCAATCGGAAGGGGATTCATGTCTCGGTCATCAACGCCCGATTCATCAAGCCGGTGGACCGAAAGATGATTCGGGAACTGGCCGAAGAGACGGACTGTTTCGTCACGGTGGAAGAGAACTCTCTTCTCGGCGGATTCGGGAGCGCCGTCCTTGAGGTGATTGCAGAGGAAAGGCTTTGGGACCTGCGTGTTCATCGGATCGGTCTGCCCGACCATTTTATTGAACAGGGGCCGCAGGATCTGCTGCGCAGAAAATACGGACTCGACGAGAAGGGGATTGCCCGTCAGGTGGAACGTTTTCTGCGTACCCGGCGTACGGATCCCGCCCTTGACTTTCTGCATGAAAACAAGAATCGATAAACTCCTTGTGAGTCGTCATCTGGCGCCCAGCCGGGAAAAGGCCCGGGCCATGATCCTGGCCGGGCAGGTGATCGTGGATGACAAACGGGTGGACAAGCCGGGAACCCTGGTGGAAACGGAAGATGCGATCCGGGTTCGTGACGGTGGAAATCCCTACGTAAGCCGCGGCGGGCTGAAGCTGGCAAAGGCGCTTCAAACCTTTCAGCCCGAGCTTCATGGCAAGGTGACGCTTGATGTGGGCGCCTCCACCGGGGGGTTCACCGACTGTCTTCTCCGAGGCGGGGTGAAAAAGGTCTACGCCCTTGATGTGGGCTATGGGCAGCTTGCCTGGTCGCTCCGCCAGGATCCCAGGGTGGTCGCCATCGAGCGGACCAATATCCGGCATGTCACGCCTGCAATCCTGCCGGAGCCCTTTGATCTTGTCACGATTGATGTCGCCTTTATCTCCCTGACCTATGTGTTGCCGGTTGTGACTCCGCTGTTGAAGGATCATGGAGAGATCATTGCACTGATCAAACCGCAATTTGAAGTCGGAAAAGGGGAGGTCGGGAAGAATGGGGTTGTGCGGGATCCTGCGAAGCATGAAGCCGTGGTGGAGAAGATCAGGTCTTTTGCGGAAGGGATCGGTCTTGTGCCTTCAGGTGTGATCGAGTCACCGATCCTGGGACCGAAGGGGAACAGGGAGTTTGTGATTTATTTGAAGGGGTAGGGCAAAAGAACAAAGGCACAGAGGGGCAAAGGGGCAAAGGCACAGAGGCAAGGGCAAAGGCATGAACCACGGGGAACACGGGGAAAATACAAAATGAAAAACAAAAGATGAAAGATGAAAAGATGAATCCCAACTCCCCCCGTGACGAAATGTTGCAGATCGTCGGTGATCTGAAGCGCCGTCTTTCTCTTCAGATGCCGGAAATCCCTTGGTGTGATGTGGTGCAGGAGGATGCGGAGAGGGGAGGTAAATCGATGGCGGCGGTGGATCATACTCTTGAACGTGCAACCACTCTGGATGAGGTGCGGGCGATTCTCGGTGACTGCACCCGCTGCCGTCTGCATGAAAAACGGCAAAAGATTGTTTTCGGACAGGGCAATCCCGATGCCCGTCTGATGTTCGTTGGGGAAGGTCCCGGCGCCGATGAAGACCGTCAGGGGCTCGCCTTTGTCGGGAGGGCCGGGCAGCTTCTGACAAAGATCATTGCCGCCATCGGTTTGAGCCGTGAGGAGGTTTTTATCGCTAATATCGTTAAGTGCCGTCCACCGGGAAACCGGGATCCCCAGGAGGATGAGATCCGGGAATGCATCCCGTTTCTCAAGGCACAGATCAACGTGATCCGGCCGAAGATTATCTGTACACTCGGGGCGCCGGCGTCGAAGACGAGACCACCGCGCCGATCTCAAAACTGCGCGGCCGGTTCCACGACATGGACGGGATTGCTGTGATGCCGACCTATCATCCAGCCTACCTTCTCCGGAATCCCGCGCAGAAGAGACCTGTATGGGAAGACATGCAAAAGGTGCAGGCTTTCTATCAGGAGTGAGTCCGGAGCTTTATGGAAGGGGGGAGGGGGGATTTGTCATCTTTCGACCGGTTCCGGCCGGCCGGCGATCGGGAAGGTTTCATGAAACAGATTCTTGAAGAGAGTGCAAAAGATGCCGGATCACTGAAATATGTTCGTCTTCACCGTCAGGAAATCGGTGAACTCTTCGGGGATCCTCTGCCGCGCCTGCCTCATGGGGATGAAGGAGCCGACGGCCGGTACAGAATCCATGTGGACTTTTTTGCCTCCTTCGGTCTTCTCGTGCGGGAATGGTTGCAGTCTGCCTCGCAAAGTGTTTCGGAATCCGTCGATCTTGCTGCCGGGGAGGATCCTTCCGGAAAACTCCTCGATGCGTTGACAAAGGTGGGAGTCCGGGCTGTCTTGCAGGGACGCCGGAATGGGCTATATAATCTCTTTTTCCTTTCTCTCTCCAAGGTCTTCGCCGAGGCCGTCAACGATTTCTATTCCCGGGGCGGCCGGAAGCCTTATCACAAGTTTCTTCTCCACCCGGCGCTCTCCGCCCTGTTGGTCCAGGTTCACCAACGGGTCCGGCAGGAAGTGGAGACCACAAAGCCCGGGGCCGCCGCCTTTCACCTCGGAACCGACTTCAACGATTCCCTGCTGCGGGCGGTCCTTTATGATCAGCTTTCCTGTGTGACCACCGAACGGGAAGATGTGACCGTCGAAAATGTCCTGGGTATTTGTAACCCTCGTTTTCCGCTTGCACTGGAAGGTTTCAGGGAGATTTATCGAATTCTGCGAAAGCGGCTCCAGCAGGTTCTGGATGGGCGCCGGGAATCGGGAAGAGAGGAACTGGAAACGATACTCGGCGTTGAAGACCTGTCGGAGCAGTCTCCGGCCGTACTTCTGAATCAACCGGGCGTACTCCGTTATCTCTTCCTGGATTATGAAAATGTAGGCAAACCGATTCGCTCTTCCCGGTTATTGCGCGGGCAGGGAATTTCTTACGCCTTCCTTTGCACAACATATCTGGATCTGATTACCGTCCTGAAACGGAATGAAGTTATTCAGTTGCTGAAGAGACGTGTAGAGATCCTCTCCGATCGTCAGGCGGCCCGTTCCGAGGAACTCTACAGTGCCGGGAGTCTCTACCGTTTCTTTGAAGAGGGAAGGATCCTGAACGATGCACGGGAGGTCACCACCGTCTTCCTCGATCTGCGGGGGTTTACGAGCAAGTCCGAGGAAGCGATCTCCGCCGAGGAGTTGACGGATCAGCTCTATGCCCTCTTTGACCCGATTGTCCCGTTGGTGCATGAGTTCAATGGTGAGATCGATAAATTTACCGGTGACGGGATGATGATCACCTTCGGTGTGGGCGGCCGGAAAAAAGCGGACCCTTTGAATGCGCTTCGCTTGGCCATCCGGGTTCAGGAGAACGTCCGGGCCTTGCGCAGTTCCGGCAAAACGGAGTTTGAGATGGGAATCTCCATCCATTCGGGAACCGTTTTCGTGGCCCATTTCTTTGCCGGGGATGAGAGTGTTGACCGGACGGTGATCGGTCGGAATGTCAATATCGCCGGGCGTCTCTCCTCCGCCGGAGATCTTGTCCGGCATGAACGGGAGAAGCAGGAATTTGATGATCTGGTAAATTCTCTCTCGCTCAGTCTGGGACATGAAGAGGATCGGTCCGGGTTTCTGAAAACAGTCCGGACCCGGAAAAATATCGGTCGGCCGATCTCCGGGGTTTCCGTCGATGGAGAGGGAAACCTCTACAACCAGGGAGTGGTCGTCAGCCATCAGACGGTGGAAACAATCGGGAAACTTGTAACGCTTCAGTCCGGCGAAGATCAGGAGATGGGCTTTCTCTATTTTCGCGATCCCGTTCTCGACCGGACCGTCAGCCTCTATTATGTCGGCGACGTCAAGTTCAAGGGAGTGGAGAGCGCCTTTCCGGTCTATGCGGTACTGCTGTGATGTGCAATCTTTGCGAACACAATTTTTCTTCTTTTCTGTTGTCCCATCCTGAAAAATGTTTTATAATTTAAGAAGTTAGCGGTCAGGTGGTGAAAAGTTTGTGAGCGTTCGCTGCAATCTTTCTTCTTTTCCTTCAGAATTTTATTGAGTTCGTAATTATGCCGAAACCGATGATCTCCGTCGTGGTTCCCGTCTATGACGAGGAGGGGAGCCTTGAAGTGCTTGCTTCTGAAATCCGAACGGTCCTTGGTCCCCTGCCGAACGAATACGAAGTGATTTTCGTGAATGACGGCAGCCGGGACGGTTCCACTGCGAGATTGGCGGCCTTGCATAAAGACGATCCCACGGTGAAGGTGGTGGAACTGCGAGATAACTTCGGGAAATCGGTCGCCCTGTCGGTGGGATTCGAGCACGCGAACGGGGAGATCATCTTCACCATGGACGCCGACCTGCAGGACGATCCGAAGGAGATTCCCCGGTTTCTGGAAAAAATAGAGGAAGGTTACGACCTTGTCTCCGGCTGGAAATTCAAGCGCCACGACCCGGTGGGCAAGACATTCCCTTCGAAGATCTTCAACCGGGTCGTTTCCATGATGACCGGTATCAAACTGCACGATTTCAACTGCGGTTTCAAATGCTACCGGCGGGTGGTCGTGCAAAATGTCCGGATCTACGGTGAACTGCACCGCTTCGTCCCGGTCCTGGCCCGCTGGAAAGGGTTCCGGGTGGCGGAGATCAAGGTCGATCATCACCCGAGGCTGCACGGGGTATCCAAGTACGGAGTGGAGCGGTTTACGCGCGGGTTCCTCGATCTGCTGACAGTTCTCTTCCTGACCCGCTACCTGAAACGGCCGCTCCACCTCTTCGGGGGAATCGGCCTCTTCTGTCTGGTCCCCGGTCTGCTCCTGAGCGCATGGTTCGTGATTCAATGGCTGATCGGTGTTCCCATGCATGTCCGGCCCTTCATGGTCTTCGGCTGGGTGGCGATCATCCTCGGCATACAGTTCATCTCAATGGGGCTTTTGGGGGAGATGCTGATCCATTCGTTTCACACCTATAAGCAGCGGGAAGACCCGTCGATTATCCGTAGAACCATGCTGTAGAATTTCTGTACGGAAGAAGAGATTGATCTACCGGGAAACAGGCCGATATGTACAGGATCCGCTCCCTGGAGTTGTGTATTGTTCAATGGGATGATGAATAGAGGTGACACTCTTGCGAAGAAAAGGCTCCTGTCAAACTTCGCTTCGCTTTCCGTCCTTCAGGGGGCGAATTACCTGTTGCCCTTCATAACCCTTCCCTATCTTGTCCGTGTTCTTGGGCCGGAGAAGTTCGGGCTTGTCGCCTTCGCCCAGGCCTTTATACAGTATTTCAATATCCTGACCGATTACGGGTTCAACCTTTCGGCTACCCGCGAGATATCCATACACAGGGAAGATGGTAACGAGTTGTCCGGGATATTCAGCGCCGTCATGATGATAAAGCTTGCACTGCTGGCCCTGTCGGCGGTCATCATGTTATGCATCGTCTTTTCTTTCGGCAGGTTCTATCAGCAACGGCTGGTATATTACTATGCCTTCGGCATGGTGGCGGGGCAGTGCATATTCCCCGTCTGGTTTTTTCAGGGGATGGAAAGGATGAAATATATCACCTTCCTGAATATATCGGCCAGGCTGATCTTCACAGTCTGCATCTTTGTCTTCGTTCATGACGTGAATGATTACATCTATGTACCCCTGATCAACTCACTGGGTTTCATGACGGCAGGCATTCTCGCCTTCGTGATCGTCTTTAAGGACTTCCACGTGCGGTTTACACTCCCTTCCGTGGAAAGGATAAGGCACCAGTTGAAAGAAGGTTGGCATATATTCATCTCCACCGTTGCAATCAGCCTGTACACGACCTCCAATACGTTCATACTGGGGCTCCTGACCAATGACACCATCGTAGGGTACTATTCCGCGGCGGAGAAGATCATCAGGGCCGTACAGGGGCTGTTGACTCCGGTCTCCCAGGCGGTCTATCCCTATGTAAGCCGGTTGATTCATACGGCGAGGGGAGAGGGGATCCGGTTCCTGCGCAGAATGACGGTCATGGTCGGAGGTGTAAGTTTCGTCCTTTCTGCGATCATCTTTTTCTCGGCGGGTATAATCGTAAGGCTGGTTCTGGGCGGCCGGTATTCGGAATCCGTTGCGGTCCTGAGGATACTCTCCTTCCTCCCCTTTGTCATTGCGTTGAGCAACATATTCGGGATCCAGACCATGCTGAACCTGGGTTACAAGAAGGCTTTCTCCAGGATATTAATCGGTGCGAGTCTGTTGAATATCGTCCTTGCGTTCATCCTTGTTCCTCCGTTCCGGCAGACAGGCATATCCTTTGCCGTCCTGGTTTCGGAGACCGTCGTTACGGTTTCCATGTTTGTCTACCTGCAAGGAAGAGGGATCCGGATGTTGGGAGGCAAGGTATGCCGGACTATATAGTAGTGGGATCAGGTTTCGCGGGAAGTGTAATCGCAGAGCGGATCGCGAACGTCCTTGACCGCAATGTCCTGGTGATAGAGAAAAGGAGTCATGTCGGCGGCAACTGTTATGATTCCAGGGATGCAACCGGTATCCTGGTCCACCGTTACGGCCCTCATCTCTTCCACACGAACCGGAAGGACGTCTTTGACTATCTTTCCGGTTTTACCGGCTGGCGTACATACCATCACCGGGTCCTGGCCTGTGTAGGCGACAGGAAGATACCCCTGCCGTTCGATCTGAAGACATTACACATGGTATTTCCTGAAGAGACGGCGGCAGGGATCGAGAGCAGACTCGTCAGACGTTATCAATACGGCACAAAGGTTCCCATCCTGGATCTCATGAAGGAGGATGACCCCTCCTTAAGGCTGCTTGCGGATTATATATACAACAATATATTCCTGAATTACACGGCAAAGCAGTGGGGAGTAAGGCCGGAGGATGTGGATCCTGCGGTGACCGCCAGGGTGCCGGTCCTTGTCGGCAGGAACGACGGATATTTCGATGATCGTTACCAGGCGGTTCCTGAAGAAGGCTATTCCAGGATGTTTGAATGTATGCTGGATCATCCGAAGATTGAGCTGATGCCGGGCACCGACTCCGGTGATGTGCTGTCCGTCAACCCCACGACCGGCAGGATATATTTCAAGGGGGTGGAGTTCAGGGGCAAGGTCGTCTTCACCGGCATGATTGATGAACTCTTCGGTTTCAAACTGGGGGCGCTTTCCTACCGTTCCTTGGACCTGGAGTTCGAGACGCTTGATCAGGAATATTACCAGGAGGTCGCCACCGTTAATTATCCCAACGATCATGCCTTCACGAGGATCACCGAGTTCAGGCATATTCACCCGGTGGATGTAAACAGGACGGTCATCCTGAAAGAATATCCGAAGACATACAGGGCGGGAAGGGATATACCTTACTATCCTGCTCTTACGAATGAAACCGCTGATCTATATGAAAAATACAAGGCTCTTGCCGCCCGGTCAGAAAACCTGGTCCTCGTCGGGAGACTGGCGGAGTACAAGTATTATGACATGGACGATATCGTCAAGAGGTCGCTGGATCTGTTCGAGGAAGAAATCAGGTGAGGAGAAGCTGTGAAAGATAGTGTATGTGCTGTCGTGGTTACCTATAACAGAAAACATCTTCTCATTGAATGCCTTGAAGCGCTTTTGAACCAGGCAAGACCGATACAGGCCATCTGTCTGATAGATAATCTTTCAACCGATGGAACGCCTGAGTTGCTTTCAGCAAAAGGGTATATAGGTGATCTCCTTCCGGTCGATCTGCTGGAGCCTTTTGAACAGAAATGTGAGGTGAATAATTCGGCCGATGGAAAGCCGGTAGAGATTTACTATGTGCGGATGCACGAAAATGTTGGTGGTGCGGGTGGATTCCATGAAGGACTAAAAAGAGCGTATGAAAGAGGATTTGATTGGTTCTGGTTGATGGATGATGATGCCGAACCCACGCAAGGATCCTTGGCGAAGTTGCAGGAACATTTCGGCGCGAATGATATCGCGGCATTGGCATGCAGTGTACTGTCGGATGACGGTCGGATAGCCTATCATCACAGAGGTCTCATAGATCTGAGACGTGTTTTCCCTCTTCTACAAAAGCCGTTATTGCAAGAAAGCTACACATCTTCCGTGGTAAAAATAGATATGGCCTCTTTCGTGGGATTGTTGGTCGGCAGAGAAGCCGTGAGCCGGATAGGTTATCCCAAGAAAGAATTTTTCATTCATCATGACGATGTCGAATACTCCATGCGACTGAGAAAAGCGGGAGAGATGCTTCTTGTTCCCGGTAGCAGGATGATCCATAAAGAGGCTGCACAATGTATACAAAAAAGATTTTTTGGGATGGATGTCGCCAGGATACCTTTTAATCGTTTTTGGCTTACATATTATGGTATGAGAAATCTGGTATGGCTGGGAAATCGCTACTCAAAAAACAGGGTTGGTTTCTATTCAGGATGGACCATCAAGTTGTTACGCACTATAACGGGGATATTGCTGCTGGACGATAATAAGTTTCAACGCATTAGATTAGTTGTTCAAGCTTATCGTGACGGGTTGGGAGATACTTTTGACAATGATAAGCCGCGCAAGTATTCTTTTCTGTAAATGTCTATTCTGTATACGAACGGTTGATCTATTATGAGAATCTGTTACTTCGGCACGTACGAAAAGGACTATCCCCGCAACCGGATTGTGATCCGTGGGCTGCGCCGCAGCGGGATCGAGGTTGTGGAATGCCACTTCCCGCTCTGGGAGCGGAGGGAGGACAAGACCGGAGGTTTTCTCTCGGCGGGATCGTTGCTGGTCGTCGCCCTCCGTCTCATCCGGGCCTACCTGGTCCTTGCCGTGCGGTTCTTCCGGGCAGGAAGTTTTGATTGCCTTATGGTAGGATACATCGGGCAGATGGATATCTTCCTCGCGAGATTCCTCCTTATGTTCAGAAGGCGCCCCCTGATATTCAACCCCCTCGTATCACTCTACGATACCCTCGTGATTGACCGGGGAATCTTTCGCAGGGGTTCCATCACGGCCGGCCTTCTTTTCCGGATAGACCGGTGGTCCTTGCAACTGGCGGACCATGTGATCCTCGACACGAACGCCCATATCGACTATATCTCCGGACTGTTCGGTATAGACCGCGCTAAATTCATCCGGGTCTTCGTCGGCGCCGACGAGGATATCTTTTTCCCGAGGGAGGCTCCGGAGAGGGACGACGGATCCTTCCGGGTCCTCTTCTACGGCAAGTTCATTCCGCTCCACGGCATCCATCACATACTTCATGCAGCTAAGGCCCTGGAGGGGGATCCAACGATTCGTTTCCGGATCATAGGGCGGGGACAGCTCTCTGGCGAGATCCATGCACTCGCAGGAAAGCTGGATCTGAAGAACGTGGAGTTCGTCGATTGGGTTCCCTACGAAAAACTCCCGGAGGAGATCGCCGCGGCTGATCTTTGCCTCGGGATCTTCGGCGACACGGAAAAGACGCAGAGGGTGATCCCGAACAAGCTCTTCCAGGCCCTGGCCTGCGGCAGGCAGGTCTTGACGCTCGATACGCCGGCGGTGCGGGAGTTGGGGCCGGATCGCTCCGGATCCCTTTACACGGTTTTCTCACCTGGAGATCTTGTGGGAGTTATCCGCTATCTGGCGCTGCATCCTTCGGGACCAGGCATGCCCCTTGGTGGGGATATGAGAAGGCCGGCCTATGCCTGTCATGATCTTGTTGAGCCGCTTACCGCTGTCTTGGGCTGTTTGTAGGAGAGTATGCCCGTACTCCTGGATTTACAGGGTGTGTTTTTCATTGATTGCAAGAGGAGCTGTTCATGAGGTGCAGGAGCCTTGCCGTGGTTCTTAACTGGAAGAGGGGCGGTATGACATGCCGCTGCCTGGAGTCTCTTGCAAAGGGCGGTTGGGAGGGAAGGGTCTGTGTCGTGGATAACGGATCGGCCGACTCATCCGTGGAGGTGATCCGTGAATATGTCGAAGGACGGGAAGGAATCGTTCTCGTCGAACTTCCGGAAAACATGGGTTTTGCCGGGGCAGTGAACCGTGCAGTGAAGGCCGCCGGGCATGAGGCGGAGCGTGTACTTATTATCAACAATGATGCCTTCGTGGAGGATGACGCGGTACGGTGTCTTTGGAAGGCGATGGATGATGATCCGGCGATAGCCGTGATAGGTCCTAAGATCATGCAGCCCGGGGAGCCGCCACGGATCGATTCGGCAGGATGCCGGGGGATCATTCAGCTTGCACAGCCCTTCATGCGGGGGCATGGGAAAGCGGACAGGGGGCAGTATGACCATCCGGAAGATGTGGAATACGTGACCGGTGCATGCCTGATGGTGCGTATGGATGTATTTGAAAGGGTCGGCGGTTTCGACGAAGATTTTTTCATGTATTTCGAGGACTGGGACTTCTGCCGCAGGGTCCGGCAGTCGGGGGGGCGATGCGTCTTCCTTCCTTCCGCCGTGGTTACGCATATAGGATCCGCTTCCACCGGCGATACGACCCCTTTCTATCATTACCATCATGCCCGCAGCAGGATCCTCTTTGCCAGGAAACACCTCTCTGCCTCCGTGTTCTGGTGTCTCTTCGTTCCTTACATGTTCTTTTACCGCGTTATCTTCCAGGGAATCCGCATGATCGTGGCTGGGATGCCCCGGAACGCCGCTGCCATCCTCTACGGGGTTTTGTGGCACCTCGGGGTGCGGAGAGATGAAAGGCCGGGCTTGTCATGAAGGTAGCTATTGCGGCAATTGCGGGCGCCCTTGGAGGACCGCGCAGTTATGCACGGGAACTCGTCCGTGCCTTGACCGGGCTGGCCGGAGAGGACGACTTCTACGTGCTGACCGATGATCGTGCCGCCTGGGATGATGCGGGCGGTGAGGTTATGGAACTGCCGATGCGTTCTTCCTACACGCGCCCGCTCTGGGATCACTGGAAGGTGCCTCGGGCGTTGAGGTCCCTGGATGTCGATCTGTTCCACCATACGAAGAACGTGGTGCCGCTCTTTTGTCCCGCGAAATGCGTGGTGACCATCCACGACCTTGCACCTTTCCTTTATCCCGATACCTTCACCTTCCTGCAGGGTATCCACCTGCGCACACATATCCGTTTTGCCGCAAGAAGGGCGGATGCGGTCATCGCCGTCTCCTCTAACACCCGGGATGATATCATCCGCCATTTCCATGTGCCGGAGAACCGCGTCCGTGTCGTATATAACGGGGTATCTCCGGTTTTTTCCCGCTCCCCCGGCGACGGGGAACTGGCGGGATGCCGTGCAAGGTATCGCCTCCCCGGCCGGTTCATCCTCTATGCCGGGACGATCCAGCCCCGGAAGCAGGTGGATATGCTGATCCGGGTCTATCACCGGCTGAGGGAGGAGGAAGGAATCCCGCACCATCTGGTGGTCGCGGGACGCATGGGGTGGAAGTCGGGCGGGCTCCATGAAACTGTCCGGTCCCTGGGATTGAACGACGTGGTCCACTTTACCGGCGCCGTCGACGGTCACGATCTTCCCCTGATCTACAGGTCGGCCGAGGTCTTTGTCAACCCAAGCCTCTACGAGGGGTTCGGCCTTACCTGTGTCGAGGCGATGGCATGCGGGACGCCGGTGGTGGCCTCCGGCGTCTCTTCGATCCCTGAAGTGGTGGGGGATGCCGGCCTGCTCTTCGATCCGTCGGACGAGGAATCCCTCTTCCGGGCGCTTCTGACGGTCATCCGTGAGGAAGGGCTGCGGGAACTGCTCCGGCAAAAAGGAATTGACCGTGCCCGAAAATTCTCATGGGAAAAGGCCGCGGCGGGAACGCTGGAGGTCTACAGGTCAGTATTGCAAAACAGGGGAGGCGCCTGATATGGGTACTTTATTAACGGTCGAGCGCCGCCGCAGGGCCTTCTTCTATATGGTGCTTGTCGCGGTCTGCGCAGCGGCTGTCTATCTGAACACGTTCACGAACGGCTTCGTCATGGACGACCGGACGATGATCGCCGAAAACGGCGCCATACGGTCCCTTGGAAATATATGGAATATACTGCTCCACGATTACCGCCCCTTGCGAACCATAAGCTATGCCCTGGACTATGCCGCCTGGGGGCTGAATCCCTTCGGTTATCACCTGACCAACATCTTCCTGCATGTTCTGAACTGCCTGTGCCTTTACGGGATTGTAAGGATTCTTTTCGGAAGCGAAAGGACCGCCCTTTTCGCTTCGCTCCTCTTCGCCGTCCATCCTCTCCATACCGACGCCGTGAGTTATCTCTCCGGACGGCGGGATGTCCTTTTTTCATTCTTCTATCTTTTAGGCTTCTACTTCTTCCTCCGCTACAGGAGGCGGAAAAAAAGGAAGCGTTATCTGGCAATTGTCCTGCTCGCTTTCCCGCTGAGCATGCTCAGCAAGGAAATGGCCGCCTCATTCCCGCTCCTCCTGCTGGGGTACGACATGATTTTTCCAGGGGCCGGTCCGGCGGAGGATGGCAAGGCGGGTCCGGGCCGGAGGTTCCGCCGTTCGGTTCTGCCGGTCATGCGGCGCCACTTCCTGTTTTATCTTTTTCTCTTTTCCATGGTGCCGGCCTTTGCCTATTATTACATATGGATGCGCCATGCCTCGGAGATGGTGACCGCAAAGGGTGTGCAATGGTGGGGCGGCAGCGTCCTGTCGAATTTCATGACCGTTGCATCCGTCCTGGCACACGATGTCCGCCAGACCCTATTCCCGGTCCGGCTGGTTGCCGATTATTTTGCCTTTCCCCTTGTCACTTCGGGATCGGATCCGGAGTTCATCAGGTCGGTCCTGCTGCTCATCACGGCAGGCGCACTCTTTTTGATCGCCCTTCGCCGTGAGAAGAGAATAGCCTTTTCTCTCTTTTGGTTCTTTGTAACGCTTCTTCCGGTGATGCAGATAATCCCTCACCACGATCTCCTGGCGGATCATTTTCTATACCTGCCTTCCGCGGGTGCCTGCATGATTGGAGGGTTCCTCTTCGACAGGGTCATGAACCATGGCAAACTTGCGGGAGTTGCAGCAGCGCTTCTGATCCTGACGCTGGGATGTTTCTCGGTCCGGACATGGCGCAGGAACCGGGTCTGGAAGAACAATATCACAATCTATTTGGATGACCTGAAGACCTATCCGGATAATAACCGTGTACGCCTTCTCCTTGGAATGATGTTCATGAAGGCACATCTCTACGACATGACCGAAGACGAATTTGGTAAGGCCGAAAGAGGAGAGCGTTTTTTTCCTGAGGCCTACGCATATGATGGTTTTATCCATTACAAACGCGGGGAATATAAAAAAGCGCTCCGCCTGGAGCTAAAGGCGCTTTCTGTAAAGGATCTGCCCATGGCACATTTTGTTCAGGGGCTGGTGTATGAACGGTTTGAGCAATGGCGGCAGGCGTTTGATGCCTACGGGAAGGTTTCGAAGGGGCGTTTCCACACTGCGGCGCTCTTCGGCCGGTTCAAGTGCGCCCGCCTCCTGTGCGATAGGGAAGGAGCAAGGCTTTCGGCCCGGGCATACCTTGCGGCCACGGGACCGCTGGTGCAGGGGGGCGGCCCGGGCAGGGACGTCCTGCAGAAACGTGCACTGTGCAGGGAATGGCTGAACAGGCGGGCGGACCGGCGGAAAGATTGTGAGGACCGTCCAACCGGGTCCGGCAGGACGGGGCTCCGGCACCTTGCTGATACGATTCATTCTTATGAAAGAAGAATTGCAAAGGCGCCTGATGATGCGGAGGCGCACCGGCGGTTGGGGATGATCTACCTGAAGAAGGTGGAGGATCTCCCCCGCGCCTACAGACATCTTGCCCGGTCGCTGCGGCTTGCCCCGGGGCAGTCCCATGCGGTGAAGATGAAACGGATCACGGAGGACCTTAATCGGCTCTATGAGAACTACTCCCGCAAAACCGGGATCAGTATTACCGTTCTGCTGGGGGGCCGGTAAAAGGCGAGAGCATGGTGAAAGGGATAATGGACATGGATCGTGGAACTCTATTCGGAGATCGTGACGGGAAATACCACAGGGAAGGGCTGATCATCCTTTTGCTGGTGGCGCTTTCATCTGTTGTTTACATGAACTCCATCTTCGGAGGTTTCGTCCTTGACGACATGGTCCTGATCCAGAAGAACCCGGTGATCCATTCTCTTTTCGATATCCGGCTCCTGACCTACCGTTGGCTAAGGACCTTCTCCTATGCCGTCGATTACTCTCTCTGGGGGCTCAATCCGGTCGGGTACCATCTTTCCAATATTTTTTACAACACCCTGACGGTCCTGTTGGTCTATTTCCTCACGAAGCGATTGACGAAGAACCTGACGATCACCTTTGTTGCGTCTCTTCTCTTCGCTCTGCATCCGATTCATACGGAAGCGGTCAGTTATCTCTCCGGGCGGCGGGATATTCTGTCCGCACTGTTCTACCTGCTCGGATTCATCTTGTACCTCAAGGGGAGGGGAGGCGGGGGGCGCCTCTATTATGCCGGAGCCTTCCTTGCCTATCTGCTCAGCATTTCCGCCAAGGAGATGGGGGTGACGCTCCCGGTCCTGATCGTGGCATATGAAATCCTGCATGAAATAGATGAAGACTGGGATGCCCCCGCTTCCACGATTCGTTTGTTTGTGCGTGCCGTCCGATCCAACCTGGCCCGCTTCCGGTGGCTCATCACATTGTCCATTTTGCTGGTCGCGGGATATCTCTACGTCGATCTCTTTCTTGAACATGCCTCCGGGATGGTCAGTGCAAAGGGAATCAAGTGGTGGGGCGGGAATCCGGTCTCCAATTTCGCGACCGTGGCCACGGTGCTTGCTTCCTACATGAAGAAACTGCTCTTCCCCGTGGTTCTCCGCTTCGACTACCGGATGTTTCCGCTCCGGCACTCCCTCCTGGATATGGGGGTAATCTCATCCCTGGCACTGCTTGCCGGGTTGCTTCTGCTTTCTTTCGTATTTATCCGAAGGCGTCCTGCCGTAACATTCGGAATATGGTTCTTCTTCATCACATTATTGCCGGTCATGCAGATCATCCCGCATCACATGCTGATGGCGGAGCATTATCTCTATCTTCCCTCTTACGGATTCTGCCTCTTGGCCGGAATCCTTGCGGAGAGGATCCATTACAGGCATAAACTCATTATTCTCTTCCTCGCTGCCGGGGTTCTTGTCTGCCTGCTCTTTTTCGTCCGTACTGTTGCCCGGAACCAGGACTGGCTCGACACATTCACTCTGACGGCGGAGGGGCTTCGTCACGATCCGAAGGAGCCTGTTTATCACTTTTTCCGGGGGCACGCCTACCACCTCGTTCACCTTGAGCGGAGCGCCTGGCGGGAGTTGGAAAAGGCGGTTTATCCGAACCTCTACCGGGACTCGAAGCTGTTCGCGATCAGGGCCGTGATCCTTTTCGAGCAGGGGGAATATGAGAAAGGAGAGAAAGAGACAAAGAAAGCCCTTGACATAGACCCCGATGATCAAATGGCGCTTGTTAATGGAGGCTATTTTGCCTTAATGATGGGTGACAATCAAAAAGCCCTTCACTATTATCTGAAGGTGCGGCCGGATTATGAAGGAGGGGGACACCTTCAGAACATAGCAAAGATCTACCTGGAAGAAGGAAAGGTCAAACGGGCCGAGAAAACCATGAGACGGGCTCTTTCTCTCCATTCCTACAGGGCTGTATTTCACTATGACTTGGCCGAGGTCCTGATCAGGGAACTTAAGTTTGACCAAGCAGCGGAGCAGTACAAAAAGGTTCTGCGTTTTGCAAAGAACGACCCCGAACCCTCCGAATACTTGAAGGATGTTCCACAGAAGCTTAAGTGGGCTGAACGGTTCAGGCAAAGGCTGTCTGCCGTAAAGAGCAATATGGGGGGCGGAGAAACGGGGAGAGAGATCGCCTATGTCCGGCTGTATCTTGATGCCGGGAACAATGGCGAGGCGGCCAGGAGACTGAGGTCCGCAATAGGTGCGGGAGATGATTCTTATGGGACACGCTGTCTTTTGGGATCTGCTTTGCTGAGAGAGGGCAAGAGGGATGAGGCGCTGAAGGCAGTTGAGGGCATTAAACTTGCGAACGGGATGCTCTCCGATGAGGAGCTTGCAACACTGGTCGATATCTTCTCGCAGAATCTCAGGATTAACAAGGCCATTGATTTTGTGCGTGAACTGATCCGGCGGCACCCGGGGAAGAGCTCATACAGGGATCAGTTTGCTGCATTGAAAGGGATGGGTGAACTGCAGAAGAGATGGCGTCGCCTTGATTATGAAGGAGATCCGTTTGGCGCTGCCATTGCCGAGGGTGATCTTTATGTGAAGGTTGGAAGGATAAAAGAGGCGCTGCGGTGCTATGAGTCGGCTATCCAACAGAAACCTGATGATCCGGATCTGCTCCGAAAGCTTTATAGCTTTTACGAGCCGAGGGGATACCCGTACCGGAGGAAGGCAATCCAGACCGGGCGTACTCTCCTGAAAATCGATCCGAAGGACTCACGGATCGCCCTCCGCCTCTGGCGGTTCTATTATGATAAGGTTGAGGACTACGAAAGTGCTCTCATCTATCTCGAAAGAGCGGTCAAGGCCGATCATGATCGGGCGGACAATCGGAAAACAAGATCGGCCCTTAAAACCTTGAAACAATATGTGCGGACATACAAAAGTGAGGTTGTACAGTGAATGGTGATGGGGGAGAGTTCCTGATCGTAACGGGAGATCCGGAGAGGGATTGACATTTTTCGTCTCCCGACTGTATATTGTGTCAGTCTTTGTATCCTTATGATATTTAACGATAAAACACAACAGGGTCTCTTAATTCGCAGATAGATTTGAAGTATGTTGGCCGAAATTGTCCGGATGTTGCGTCTATAGGCCGGTTGCATCGGAAAGAGTATTGTGAGATAAAAGCTATGAATATCAATGTGTTATGTCTAAATATCAACCGGTCTGTTACGTTGGCACAGGCCTTGCTTGTATAACCGTGCAGTTGCAGAGTGATAAATTACAATCTTTCATACAAAGGAGGTGAGTGGCTTCATTACAGTATCGTTAGAGGTTTTTACCGTCTTTAAACAACGTAAAGGAGTTTTGAAATGATGACTATCAACAAGAATGAACATGGTTTTACCCTGATCGAACTGATGATCGTTGTGGCGATCATCGGGATCCTGGCCGCTGTGGCTATTCCCGGCTATATCGGTTTCCAGGAGAAATCAAGAAAAGGTGCGATCATTGGTGCTGCATCGAACGCTGCGGCGGAAATTCAGGGTTGGCTGAGCGTCTCGCTCAACCCCAATGGTAATTTGAGGGAAGTGGACACTGACGGAAACGGTGTTGTGGATAGTAGTGATGCCACCGATTCAACACTGAACGGTGCAGTAGCCACGACATATATCACTATGAGGACGGCTATGGGAGATACGTCGCCCTGGAGTACGAGTGCTTTATGGGTGTCAGGTTCTTCAGCTCAACAAGGTCAGATTGCGCTCACTCAGTCTGGAAACAGTGTTACTATTCGTGCCTATGATAATAGTTCCACACCTGTTCTTTTGTACACCAAGACGGTCAGCGCCGACTGATCTGATGATCTCTTGAACTTTGAGACGGGGTGGGCCGGATTTAGGCCCACCCCTGTTTCTTGTTTCTGGGGAGATATCGTGGTTATAGGGAAGGGAAATAATGTTTTCAACTAAACGGCCGCTCCGGAGCAGTAACCGATTGATATTCCGAAGAGGAATGATCATGAAAAGAGAGGATGGTTTTTCCCTGATTGAACTGATGGTGACCATCGCCATTATCGGGATCCTCGCCGCCATTGCCATCCCGACCTACACCGGGTATCGTCTCAAGGCGGAGCGATCCATCGCCTGGACGGACCTGCAGAGTCTGCGGCTCCTTGAAGAGCAGTATTATGCGGAGAATAATGCCTATGTCGAAGGTGCCGATACGGCAACTTTAAAAACCAACCTTCCCGGTTTTCAGCCCGATTCCGGGTCGCAATACGATTATGATGTGGCCTTTTCAGGAACGAACAACCAGACCTTCACTGCTAGAGCCACCCGCAAATCCGGTACCGGCAGTGATACCGGCTCCCCCTGGACGATCGATAATACCAACACCCGGAACTGGTAGGACTGTAACAACGGCAAACTGATGGAAATAGATGAAAACTTCCGTCAGAATCTTCAGGTCAATAGGAGATGAGTGGCAGATTTGTTTGATTGAAGTCGTTGCCCTTGAAAAGAAGGGGCTCGCCGGCATATTTGGAGAGTGCATAGGTACAGCAGTCTCCCAAATTCAGCCCCGCAGGATGCCGCCCCTTGCCGTAGATTCTCCAGGCCTTTCTAGCCAGTTCGGACTGTTCCGGGGTTATGTTGACGATTTCAATCCGGGAGCGATGCAGGAGAAGATCGAACTCCCGGCCCCCAGGTTCACCCCCCCAATTAGCGATAGGAGTTTCACCCGAGACAAAACCCCTTCTGGTTTCAAGGTTTATATTGAGTTAACGGCACACCTGACTCCCCCGCAGGGGGAGCATACCCCCTGTCACGCAGCCGAGCATCGCAGAAGGAGAGGGGAAAACGGCGTAAGAGAAAATCCATTGCCATCTTCCCCCAAATCATGCTAAAAAAAGGGCATGAAAACCAAGACCGTCTATCTGAAAAATTTCGGTTGCCAGATGAACAATGCCGATGCGGAACAGCTCCTCGGCGTTCTGCACCGGGTCGGCTACCGGTCGGCGGACCGGCCGGAGGGGGCCGATCTGATCTTGCTGAACACCTGTGCGATTCGCGAGAAGGCGGAGCAGAAGGTATTCAGCGATCTCGGCAGGCTGAAAATTTTCAAGGCGAGGGATCCGGGGGTTCTGATCGGGGTTCTCGGCTGCGTGGCCCAGGCCGAAGGGGAGAAGATCCTTGGCCGGGAACCGGCAGTTGATTTTGTCGTCGGTACCCGGGGGATGGCGGAACTTCCGGAGATCATCCGCAAGGCGGAAGCGGGGGAGAAGAGTCTCTT
>JAADIO010000008.1:0-3543 GCA_013151235.1 Deltaproteobacteria bacterium
CGGGATTCCAGGCATAGATCTCCGTTTTGCCCGCCGTTTCGCCCTGACTGACTCTCGGCGGCTGGGTCTGTTGGACGAGGCGGTTGAGGGCGTCGTAAGAAAATGTGGTGGCGTTGCCGTCAGCGTCGGTGATGGAGGTGAGATTGCCTGCGGCGTCGTAGCCGTAGTCGGTTTCATACTTCGGAATGCTGTTGGCGTCATCGGCGATGTATTGGGTGACCATGGTCAGGCGGCCGAGTTTGTCGTAGCCCCGCTCGGTGACGTTGCCTTCGGGGTCGGTGATGCGGGAAGGCTCGCTTCCCTGTGAGCCGCTGCAACCGCACCCCGTAGGGGCCTCGTAGCCGTACGTGGTTGCGGGGTTGTCGGTATCGTCGAGGGGGGTGTTGTCGGGATAGATCTCCTTGATCTTGCGGTTGCGGTTGTCGTATTCGTATTTCACGGGGTTCCCGGCAAGGGTCACGACGGGCAGTCCCGTGGCCGGGTCGTAGGTCGGGTTGCCGTTGCCGTCGAATACGGCCTGGCCGTTTTCCCGGTAGACGAGGTTTCCTCGATGGTCATACCCCATGAGGGTGACCAGACCGTCATGGTCCATGGTGGAGGTAATGCGACCCTTGAAGTCGTAGGTCAGCCGGGTGACATGATTCTCCGGGTCGGTGATCTTGGTGACCCGGCCTGCCGTGTCGTAGTCGTAGGTGGTTACGGAGTCCCCCTGAGCGGTCTTCACAGTCATGATCGTCCGGTGGTCATGAAGATCATAACCGTATTCGGTCCGGACTCCTTCGGCGTCGATCGTTGCGGTCAGCCGGTCCAGTGTATCGTATTCAAAGGTGGTGATCCTGCCGCCGGGCTCGGTGACGCGGACGAGGTTGCCGAGGGCATCGTAGTCGTTGTCCTTGACGATGAAATCATCGGTCCCGTCGTTTGGGTCGGCCTCATTGGTGACGGTGTCCACTTCTCCGTCGGGGGTATAGGTATAGCGGGTGATATGACCCAGGGCGTCGGTGACGGTTTCGAGCTTGCCATCGGTGTAATAGGTGTAGAAAGTGGTATCACCCAGGGGATCCGTCTCTGAGCGGAGCCAACCTTCGTCGGTGTAGGTGTAGTAGGTCTTGTTCCCTTCCGGGTCGGTCTTGACGGTCACATGCCGGAATTCGTCCAGGGTCTCGATGGTCTGGTAACCCGCTTCGTTGAGGGTGGTGCGGGTCTTTGGGACCTTGAGGCCGGCACGATTGTTATAGGTATAGACGATCCGCTTCACCGGAACGCCGTTTCGGCTGTCGGAGAGGACCCGTCCCGTTTCGTCATAGGTGATCTCCCGGATGTTGCCGTCCGAATCGCTGGTGTAGGAACTGCCGTTCTTCCAGTCGTAGTAGAAGTTCTTTACGTACAGATCCGGATCAGTGATAGACGCCACCACGTTATTTTCATTATAAGTGATCGTATAGGTATAACCGCCGGGTACGGTCTTCTGCTGCAGTCCGTGCTCGGCGCTGTAATCACCGAATGTGTACAGGGTGATCGGGTTCGATGGATCTCTCTGATCGATAATCTTCCACAAATCACCGGACGGCATGTATTGATATTCAAATGACCGGCCGTAGAGATCGGTGACCCCGGTGATATGGCCGTTGGCGTCCGTGGTAAAGGTCAGAACCTCACGCCCATCCTCGTCCGTGATGGAGGCCGGGAAACCATTTGTGTCGTAATTGACCGACCGCTCCCGCCCCTGACGGTTACGTACCACCACGAGCTTGCCCTGGGGATTGAAGAGACGGGTCTCTCCTCCCCGCTTTTCGATTTCATAACCCGTGGCTGTTTTCCGGGCTATGAGTCCGAGATCGTTTCGCGGAAGGAAGTTGCCGTCCGATCCCACGTCGAAGGTGATGGTCCGGTGTTCCAGGTTGTAAATGAGCTTCCCCGTTGTTGCATCGAGATCGACCCACTGGAACCAGTCGGAGAACCAGTTGTATCCGAAGGGGCCGTTGACGGCCGTCCCGAATTTCCAGGTGCCTCCGGCGTCCATGTCCTGAACGAGCCGATTGGAGCGGTAGGTGAGTCCGAGGCCGATCTCATCGCCGCTCGATGTCTTGACCCGGAGTTCTTCCTTCACGTCAAAGGTGTACGCCCCGGAGGTCATGTAGACGACGGAACCCGTGCATTCCCCACTGCCGGGGGTCCCCTTGGTGCCCGTATCGCTTCCTCCCGGAGGCGGAGGCAAAGCACATTGACTGGTGCCCGTGATGGAATGGGTTTCGCTGCAGCCGTTACAGGTTTGATGACCCTGGACTCTCCCACCACTCCCCTGAATACGCCTGCTCGTACCGCCGCCGCCTCCACCGCCCACGCTTATACCGCCGTTACATCCGCCGGTTCCCACCGAAAAGCCCGCCGATCCGGCGCCGGTCCTTTCGTTCGTCGATCCGGGACAGATAACATATTTATAGGAGATCGAACCGCCGGTGGTGCAGCCCCCGCCTCCCCCGTAACCGGTGATTTCGGAGAGCAAAGGATCGTCATCGGCGGAGAGGGCGGCTAAAGTTTGCAGTTCCGTAGAAGGTGTGTCCGAAAGCCATGTGATCTTGAAAGGCAGGGTATAGCTCTCCATGGCCTCCAACCGATCGGGCAGGGTCCCCAGGATCTCGAAGGACATGTTCTGCAGGGAAGGCGGCGGGGTTAAGGTCACGTCCTCCGCCGCAATGAGACCGTGGTTCGTCACCTTGTATTCACCGTAGAAGACCTGGTCCTTCTCCAGCCGCGGCAGATTGACAAAGGAGGGTTCCACGACCACAACGGGCGCAGGGACATCGGCCACAAAGGTGGTGTTGATCTTGATCTCATAGCGGTCTTCAATCACGATGGGGACGACCTCCCATTCAATCGTGACGAAGACATTCTCGATAATCACCTCGACCGGCGTGGTGTCGCCGGGCCGAACCTCGAAAGAGCCCATCCAGGAATTGTGTCCCGGCGCGGTGACGGTGTAGTTGTAACGGCCGGTGGGAAGATCCGTAAAAGTTACTGATCCGTTGACGTCGGTCTTGGCATCGGAAAGGAGGGTAAGGACGCTGCTGTTCTGGACGGTCACCGTTGCCCCCTCGACATTATCATAGAGACTGTCGGTGACGGAGAACTGGACGTTGCCTGTTGTCGATGAGGTGACGGTCGCCTGAATATAGTAGGTGTAGGGGGGATGGTTGTCCGCCGTGACGGTAAAGAAATCGGTATAGATCCCTTCCGCCGTCCCCTCGGGAGGCGAAACAACGATCCCAAGGTTGAAGGAAGCACCCGGAGCTACATTTCCGATCAATCGACTCCGGTCGAAGCCGATCCAGGGAATGGTGAGCCCCTGGATTTGCGCATTTTGCAGGGTCTGGTAGCCTTCGTTGATGAAGGTCACCGACCGAACGACATGTTCACCGGGATGGACATAGGCATCGGTAAAGGAGGGAGAGGACGAAAGATAGGGCTGGGCGTTGTAAAGAAGCAATTCAATCTGCATGGAGGCCTGTGCGCCTTGATCGGTGGTCGCCGTGACCGTGACCA
>JAADIO010000008.1:3626-69166 GCA_013151235.1 Deltaproteobacteria bacterium
CCGTGATCTCCGGATCGGAACCTACGACCGTATAGGTCAGGTTGTTCAGGTCGGTCTCTCCGGGGTTGCTGAGCTTGATCGGGACGACGATGGAACCGTTCTTGCTCATCTGCCAGGTCTCAATGGAGGGAGAAATCACAAAACTGGAGATCGTAAAGGTATCCTGGACATAGTGATCGTAGATGTCGGGATGGGCGCCCCAGACCGTATAGACACCGGCCTCGTTGGGGCGCGGCACAAACATCACCTGATAATTCCCGGAAGCGTCGGTGGTGGCCGTGAGGTAGCGGACGAATCCCTGGACCGAAACCCCGACCTTGACCGGCACATAGGGCATGGGCTGACCCGTGGTGTTGCTTACAGCCAGACCGGTGATCAGCACCGGGTCGGTTTTGAAGAGGGTTTTGTTTCCCGCAACCTGGGCGGACACCGAATAACTGGTGTCGGAGAGGAAGACCTCCTGCTCCCGGGCCGGTCCTGGGGCCTGGACCTGGTTGCTCCCGTTATAGTCGTAATAGATGTTTGCAATGTTCGCACTCAGTTTAACAAGATTGGGGGAGGCCGAGGGAACGACAAATTGAATGGGGGCCAGTGTCAGGCTCTTCCCGGGCTGTATGGCCGCCACAATCACATGGTTGGATTTAAGGATGAATTCCGGCCCGCCGAGGGACTGTTTCAGGGCGCCGGTCGCCAGGATGTTTCCGTCTACATCGACAAGATCAACGCGAATATCAGGTGAGGGTTTCGCTCCGTCCTGTTCGGCTGTGACGATTTGAATGGGAATGTCACCGTTGTTTGATACCTTGAGCTGTACGGAAGCCTGCCCACCTCGAAGCAGCGGATCGTTCAGGATCTCCACGGTAACGTCCGCATCCGTCAGACCGACTGTGGAGACGGTCTCCAGTCGGACGGTACTACCGGGTTCGGGCCGCCCCACCAGGGCCAGATCGACGGTCTCCTGTGAGGCGGCGGAATCGGGCACCGCCACAACCTTCGCCACGGTCAACTGTGAACCGGCGGGAACGGGACTGGAAAGCGGGATATGATTCGTCACGCCGTCTGTCCCCACGGTGACTTCAAGTTCATTGAAGGTCCAATCCTGAGATTCATGATTCAGAATCGAGACATTAAGCCTGGAAAGGGACCCGCGCCGCAGGACCTGGCCGGATGCGAGGGAGACGGAGACATCGGGCAGGGTCACTTCCCGGACCGGGCTTTCATTGGTTCCATCGGTTACGGAGACTCCGTAGATCACTGAGCCGCCGGTGTAATAATTATCCAGATAGGGGCCCCCTGCCAGCGGCGTGGTAGTAACCTTGACGCCGTTTCTGTAGACGAAATAGCTCATGCCCGTGCTCACCGCCCAATCGAGGCGGACTTCTCCCAGGGAGGTGTGCGTCACGGTCAGTTGAGACACCGGCGGCAGGGTGACGCCGATCTGGGCCGTGGTGGGAGCGCTTTCATTCCCCACGGCATCCACGGCCGTGACACCGTAGGTATTGGGCCCGGCGGCAGGCATGTTGTCGATCAGCGTGAGGGACGCGGTCTCACCAATCAGCCGACTGACCCCCGGAACGATCGTACCTGTTGCATCCTGGTAAAGCCTGTAGGCTACGACATCGGCATCCACCGAAGCATCCCAGGCCGCCTTGATGCCGCTTCCCTGCTCCGTTAGGGTGAGTGTGGCCGGGGCGGCAGGCGGTGTGGAATCGAGGGTGACCGGGACCTCAACCGACGACAGGCCGGGGTCCCCCTCCAGGTCGATCCCTTCCACACTGTAGTAATAGGTATCTTCATACGGAGGGACGTCCTTATATGTTGTCGAGTTCACACCACCGATAACGAGGACCGCTTCCGAGGGGAGCTGGGCGGCCGTCCGGCGGTAGATATCATACCCCCCCACGGCGCCGTTCACTTGCGTCCAGTTCAGATCCACCTGCCCTCCGGCCAGGGCCACTGCGGTGAGTACCGGAGCATCCAATGGCGGCAGCTGCTTGTTATAGATGACGAAGGTCTCCCCCTCGGTGATCACGGTATCGGTGTTGCCGACCAGGTCCGTGGCGGAGAGGATAAAGAGACATTGGCCGTTCTCCAGGCCTCCCAGCATGGAAAGAGTAAAGGTCTGCGCGCCGGTCCAGGACCCGTCAATCTGCCGGGTCAAGGCTATGGAGGAAACAGTGCCGTCGGGCGTGTTGAGGTCGAGGAGCGGGGTCCCGGAAACGATTTCATCAAACTGAACCGTGACTCCGACATTCACGTTTGTCTTCACGCTGAAAGGCGCCGCCGACGAGAGTGAAATCGTGGCCCTGGGACCCTGGTGATCAACAAATACCGTGGTCTCGCCGGTGGCAACGGTACTCCGGTTCCCCACGTAATCCTTGCCGGAATAGGTGATGGCCGCCGGGCCGTGCGGGGTCTGACCGTCCACGGTGAAGGTCCCGGTCCATGTGTTGGAGCCTGCGGCCTTCATGGCGATGGGAATGGGTGTACTGCCCGCCGGAATCACACTCACAAAGGGAAGTTCCGCCAAGTCTTCCGCGGCATTGACGGTGATGGTCACGTTCCCGCTGATCAACCGGTCCGGATCGACACTGATTGTTGCCGCAGGAGGCAAACGGTCGCCTGCGAGGGAGACGACGTTAGAGATAGGGCTTTCGTTTCCGGTCCCGTCCACGGATGTCACCGCATAGTAATAAAGGTCGTCATCCGCAGGCAGGTAATCGGTGTCGGCCACGGTGATAGCGCTGCTCACGGCCGTGACACCCGGATCCGAAGGAGATGTGAAACCGGCAGCGGACTGATAAAGGACGTAATGATCCGGAACTTCGCCCGTTGGTGGAGACCATTGGAAGTGGATCACGCCGCCTGCCTGAGCTCCGGCGGTCAACGAAAGAGGCGCACCGGGCGCACCGGTATCGAGGGTGACATAGAACGGCATCGAAGGTGCGCTGTCCCCTCGCCGGTCCGTAGCAATGGCCTTCAGCTCATTACTCCCTTCAGAAATGATCACATCCGGAAAGCTGAACTGTTTTGAACTTTTCACGACAGCTATCGAATCCCACAAAACGCCGTTGACCAGAAGGGTGATGATCTGCGCCTCTTCGGCGGTCCCGTCCACCGACGTCAGCGTGGGCGTTGAGACCGTGCCGCTCGGAACCGTGCCGGTCAGGACGGGGGGATCAGGCTGGGCGCCGCTGACGACGATTCCGTAGCTATAGACCGCTTGGTTCCCGGCGGCATCGAAAGTCGTGATCTCGACGGTGTGGTTCCCATCCGCGTAAATGAGGTACGGCAGACCGATATTGTAGAAGGCGGCGGCGGTATTGGTGGCGCTGGTCGCAAGATTGGTCCCGTCCACACCGATGGCTACCGATGCAACGGCGCTTTCGGTATCGGCCACCGTCACGTTGATATTGTAGGGCTGATCAATCACCTGTCCGTCGGTGATATTGATGGAACTGATTTCCGGCGGGGTCGTATCACTTCTCGGAGCGGCGGAGACCGGTATGACGGTCTTTCGTTCACCGCCGCTGATGTTCACCGTGGTGACGGCGAAATCATATTGCTGACCGTTGGTCAGGCCCGTAATCACGGCCTGGCCACCCATGCCGCTAACCGAAACCGTAGCAGCCGGGGTGAGACCGGTCACATCGCTGATCGGGTTGACGTCGTAGTAGACATTGTAGTGATCCACATAACCGAGCAGGCTGCTCGGCAGATCATCCCATGTCAGCGTCACCTGCCCGCTTGCCGGCGTTACGGCAAGATTGGCCGGATTCCTGAGCAGGGTCACGGGCTGGATGACGGCGCCGTTGCTTTCATTCCCATCCTGGTCGGTCAGCGTGATCCGGAAGGTATACTGTGTTTCATCGGACAGTCCCGGTTTGGTGTAGGTATTATCACCCAGAGGAACCGGCGTTCCCGAATCGTAACCGGTGCCGTCATTGAAGTAGAGGGTCTGCCCGGCCACATCCGGTTCCGTGGTGTTTCCGGTCCAGCCGAGAGTCACGGTATTGACCCGGCTGCCGTCTTCGGTGACGGACAGAACGGAGAGCGCTGTCACTTCCGCCGGGGCCTGGGTATCCATCGGGGTACCCGGTTTGGAGGTAACCGCCGGATCAAAGTGACCCATGTCATCAAAGGGAACCACCGCGAAATAATAGGTCTGCCCCTTGGTGAGTCCACCAACGGATGCGGTCTGTGTCCCGGCATTGACGGTCTGAACCGTGTTTAAGCCACTCACCGTGTTAAAGCTCGACAATTCTTTATATATCTGATAGAAGGCCACATCCGTTTCGGTATAACCGGCCCAGGAAAGATGGACGGTGCTTCCGTCTCCATTTTCGTCTACCTGGAACAGATTGAGCGGGATCGGTTGCGGTGCAGAGCCATCATAGTCGATGGTGACACTCCTGGTTACAGAGTTGCCCGCGGTGTCCACCGCAGTGAATGTAAATTGATTCGGCCCGTCACTCATAGCAGGTGTGTCGTAGGACCAGGCCCCATCGGGGTTCACCGTAATCGATGTGGCCACATTGACGGTCAGCGCGGCAGCGGCCTCCGTCGTACCACTGATCGTTTGCGTATTGACATCCGTCGGACTGGTTACCGGATTAATGGTCAGGGAAGGCGGAATCGTATCCAGCGTGACGTTGTAGGTCAGTGCACCGCTTGCATTGCCCGCCGCATCCCGGCTCGTGATGATCAGGCTCTGCGCTCCCTCATTCAGCCGGTAACTCACGGACCAGGCGGTATTCACACTGGGCGGAACCATCTGGGCCCCGTTGATCCGGATATCGGAATAGGCCTCCTTGGTCCCGGAGAGGGGCAACATGGTCGTGCCGGTCAGAGCGGGAACGGGGACATCTACCGTGGGGTCGGCCGGCGGAACCGTATCGAGTTCAAAAGAATAGGAGTTCGCAAGGAGCATGCTGTTATGATCAAGACCACGGGCGCCGGAAACGGACAGATGATAGGTGCCGTTTTGCATGGCCGGCGTAAAGGTATAGGTCCCCTGCCAAGTGTCGGTGTCGAGCCAGGCGCCGTCGGTAATGGTATATGGAACAGCGTTCGGATCGATCACGGAAACGGCGGGCAAAATCGAAGGATCCATCGGTTCGGAGAAGTCGAGGGTGTATGTCACGGTCTCCGCCTTCACAGGGGAGGCGGGTGAAAGCTGTGTGAATGTAATAAAGGGGGCTTGAAAGTCCGTGGGGACGGCAAGGCGAAGGTCCGGCTCCCGGGACGACGAGCGGATATTATCCACAATCATATCGCAGGACGCATTGATTCCTTCCGCACCGAAGACCAGGCCCGTGGCTCCGGTGAGATCCACCGGCGTTATACTATCGGCTTCCGAAACACCGTTTACATAGAGGAATGAACCTCCGGCGCCGTAGGTTACGGCAACCTGGTACCAGGCTCCCGGCACCAGGACCGTCGATGAAAGGATCTGCGTTCCATTGATGTCGAGCATGAGGGTTCCGGATTGGATATCGAGCGTCACGGGGGTTCCGGCGCCGTCGATGATGCTCAGGATGCGGCCGTCCGTTTCGTACCAGAGGAAATGGAATTCCAGGGTCCCCGCTGCGGCATGGATTACCGCCGGATCATAATCGACCCGGTCCGTCCCGGTGAGCGATAGTCCCTGGCCCTGATAACCGTAGTCGAAGAGACCGCCGGTAATCACGCCCAGGGAGGATCCTTCCAGGGAATCATTCAGCAGGGTGGTGACACGGTCCACGATAAAGGTGTGCGACGTATCGGGAGCCATGACGTTTCCAGCCCAATCCGTAGCCTGAGAAAAAGAGAGTGTATATGTGTCGTCGGCAACCGTCCCCGAATAGGTCCCCTCCCAGGTCCGGGCATCGAGCCACACGCCGCTTAAGACATAGATGTCGTAAGGAGCAGCCGTACCGAAGGTGACGACCGGCGAGACACCGGTATCCATGTCTTCGTTGAAGGTCGCCGCTACGGTTAAGACATTCGAGGCCTTGTCATCCGTAATTGTAATATTATATGTTGATAAGGTAGTTGAAGCAGATATTGTTGCAGTAAAATTGGTCGCATCATAAGAATCATCTGCTTTGGGAGCAATCACAAAATCCACTGGATCACCCAAATTTACGGGAACCGTTATTGCGTAGTTGAACCCCACAGAATCGTTGTAGGAAACCGATTGAGTCCAAACGACAGATCCATTAACTATGATAGAACCGATGATTCCATCTCCACCAACAATTGCATCAGCTCTTTTGGCAATATGGCCGAAAATATTGATATTACCATTAACATTACTCAACCATCGTCGGATTGCCCAATGCTCCTGTCCATTATTTATGCCGTTCGGATGCCCCCCACCTGCAAATAGACTAGTCCAAGGCGGGTTACCGTTATACCAATTCCACACTATTCCATTCCAATAATCATTTGGACTTGTCCCAGGACCATCATCGTCTGGGAAAAGGGTAAAATCGCCGGGTTGATATATACCATCACTATCCACAGTCTTATTATAATAACCATATTCCCAATTATCTTGGCCCTGGACGCCGGAAAATCCTGATACAGAATCGGTAATTGCAGTATTAGAAAATATTTTTGCTGTAAAATTGGTTGAATCATAATTTTCCGTTGCATTTGGAGCAATAGCAAAATCAACTGTTGCACCAACAGTGACCGGAAATTTAATCAAATAATTAATGCCCGTTGAATCATTATAAGCTACAGGGAAGGAAAATTTCTCCACACCGTTTACAAAAATATAACCTACCGTCCCATCTCCACCGGCTGTCGCGAGAGGATTCTTTGCCAACACTCCATAAATAGTCACATCCCCTTCATAGTCACTTATCCAACGTTTCATTGCCCAAAGTTCATTACCTGATTGAACACTATTGGGATGAAATACCTCAGAATATAATTCCACATACGGTGGCTTGACGTACCAGCCCCAGAATTCTTCCAGATTATTCCAGAAGTCCGTTGAGTTTACGCCGGGTCCGTCATCATCTGGAAAAAGAGTAAAATCTCCCTGTTGGAATATACCATCACTATCACCTGTCTTATTATAATAGCCATACTCCAAATTATCCTGACCCTGGACGCCGGAAAATTCTCTGACTGAATCAGCAAGCAAATCGCTGGAATCAACTTGAAAGGTCCAATTCAATATATCATGATTTTCCCATTGACCTCCTGTGCCACCGGTAAAGCCAACCCATGCTAAATCGCTTTGCAAATTCAGCAGGGTTTCCAAGTCGAGACTCACAGACAGCACCGGTGTGGAAAGATCATCGATATAGATATCTATGTTTCCACGGTTGTATGATATTTTCACAGAATGGATATTCCCGTCAGACAAGTTCGGAATGTTGGATGCACATCCCAAAGCGGCAGACTGATCCTGGCTGTTGGGTGCTACCCCCATTGATTGTACGCAAATATGGTTATCATCAGAATCCCAACTGCTGTTCAGAAAAGTATCAAACTCAACGGCAAGACTAGCCGGGATATTCTTATACCCCAGTCCCCCACCATTTCCACCTAATGCTGCTGCACTATCATTTTGAATCACAAATGCAAATCCATCGGCACCACTATTCGTGGGAGTAATTTGAAAATCAAAAGTGGTATCAAACCCCTTCTGAACCAGTTGCTTGTTTTGATACCAAAACGCACCTGCTTGATAACCTGTATTTGTGAGTCGTATTTTGTTATTATATTGGGTAGCACTTCCGGCCAAAGATAAATCTGTAGTGTCAGAAAAATCCAGAAAGTTAATATCCGGAATATGTTTTTCAAAAGTAATGCCTGCTAACATTAAGTGAGAGACAGAATCGGATCCATGATCAACGATTTCGATAGAAGTTATTGAATCATTCCAAAAAGAATGGGGTAAATCCACACCCAGCATATCAAGCCGGCCTTCTACACCATTCACGTCATGTTGGGTTACAAATACAGGAACGCTGTTGGAATCGGTCACAGCATTGGCATTCCCAGCCTGGTTCCAGTCCCGAATATTAAACCCGGTAATCAAATCAACCGTATACAACTGACCACGTAGCGTTCGAAAAGTAATACTCCCTGCCCTGAATGGTGTACGTCCCCAAAATGTATTCAAAAGAAGATAGACTTTCTGAACATTGTTTGCAGAGGTAGTTATTGAGATTGTATTTCCATTCGTATTAATCCATGAATCCGAAAAACAAAAAAAATCACTCCCGCTGGCTGGAATATCAAAAGGAATACCTCCCAATGGACTCACAGGTGAAGATAGATAGTAATTAGAAAGTTGTTCATTAAAAAGACCTCTCAAATCCACTGTTGAATATGAGCTATAAGCTTTTGGTTCAGTCTCCATCGTCACGCCGGCCAACCGGATATGGGAATAATTGTCCGAACCGTTATCCGTGACCGTAATGGAAGTGACCGTATCCCCGATAAAAGAAGCGGGCAGTGCGACTTTCAGCATATCGATCCGGCCTGGCAGATTATACTTACCGGAAGTTACTTCAAAGACGGGGGTACTATTCGGGTCGGAAACAGTGTTCACGAAGGTACCGTTATTCCAGTCCCGGATATTTACTCCACCGACAAGGTTAATTGTGTAAGACTGCCCCCCCTGGGTTGTAAATGTGACACTCCCGGCGGCAAAATTAGAGACACCCCAATTGGAGTTGACAAGCAAATAAGCCGTTGTTGCATCCGGTGCATTCGTACTTAATGTCAGGCTATTTCCGTTTGTTGTGATCCAAATATCGGAAAAGCTAAATACATCGTTCCCGGTGGTGGGAATATCAAAGGGGACACCTCCGAGAGGACTGGGTGGTTTCGACAGATAATCGCTGATCAGTTGTGCATTGGCGGCACTGCTGATATCCGTGGTGATGTAAGTGGCGCTTGCTTCCTGGAATGTGACCAACCATAACGCCAGGAAAACAAAGAGCATGCACTTCATCTTAATGTTCTTGACAGCGGTGTGCCTCATAAGGTCCCTCATGGGTTTGGTTGTTTTGATGGTCTCCAATGATTCCAAGGGCTCTCTTCCTTGTCGTAGATCCCGCTGAACTTACGGGGATGAGCAAGGGCAGGGTTGAGGTTGAGCAATGCTGCAAATTCAGTCTGTTACAACCCCCTCCCCTTTATCCCCTCCCACCAGGGGAGGGGAAAATGGTGATCCCCTTGAGCGGATCGATGTGCTCTCCCTCCTCTCCCGCATGGGAGAGAAAATATGACTTTTCAGGGTTCCGACCGTTGCGTTGTCAGACATCCGGTTTATTTATAATCCGGATTTTTGCCTTTTCTTTCAATTTTGTAAGTAATTCCTTTAAAAGTTTCTTCTCTTTTTCTACAGTGATTCTTCGCTGGATGATCGGTTTGAACTGTTCCAGGGAACGTGAAATTCCTTCTCTTCGTTCGAGAAGCTGGACGATGTGATAACCTTGCTGCGTTTGAAACACGGGCGCAAACTGCATCGGTTTCTTGATGCCGTACACGGCGTCCTCGAAGCTCTTTTCTCCGGTTCCCTTCCGATAAAGACCGATCAGGCCGCCCCGTGCCTTTGTCGCTGCATCGACGGAATACCTTCGTGCCATTTCCACAAAGCTGCCATCATCTTTGTTCAATTTGTTGTAGAGGTTCTTCGCCGTGACCGGATCGGATACCACAATCTGCCGGAGTTTCAGCATGGGGGGGATATTAAATTGATCCCGATGGGTCTTATAGTAGGCCGCAATCTCCTCCTCGCCGACCCGGCTCGCGGAATCTCTCAAGCTGTTCTGAAGTTTCTCGATAATCAGTTTCTTCTCGTAGCGCTTCACACGATCCTTAATGGTTGCGTCTTTATCCATCTTTCGACGTTCGGCCTCCTGCAGGAGGAGTGTTTCATCAATCAGCTCCTGAAGGACCCGTTGTTTTTCCGCTTTACTCGGGGCATGTACCTCATTCCGGTGTCTAGGCGATTCAAGTCTTTTCTCAACATCTCCCTCTGTTACAGGAGTTCCATTGACTTCGACCAGAACGGTTTCTTCAACGGGATGTTTCAATCCCGGCTGAGTCTGACCGGAGGCTTGTTTCTGCTCCGTCCGGTTACAAGCTTGTGTTGCAAACAGCATTATGAACAGCAAACTTACGGACAGGATCCGCTTTGTCATGGACAATCTCCTCTGGTTCTTTCACATTTTTTTGTAGGGCGATCAATTGATTCAGAACATCCTCCGTGACGTTCTTGATGGTCCCTTGTTGCACTGCTTGTTTTTCCATCATGAAAACAAAGAGCAGACCTTTTTCGGGAGCCCCCACAAGACCTGCCATGTTGTAACTGTCCGGTAGATGCCCGCTTTTGATCCTGATTTCCGGCTTTGCGGGCACGTTGATCCCCCATGCATGATAGATCGGACTTTCAGCCAACGTGGAAAGCGTCCGAATAAAGGATGGGCCGTAGGATTCATCCTGAATCGCTGCAATGAAGATGTGCGCCAATATCTCCGGCGTCACGGAATTGAAGCGGCTCAGGCCCGCACCGTCTTTGAGATTCAACGCATCCGCCTGGATGTGATGAGCCTTGAGAAACGATATCGTCAGATCTTGTATCGGGGCATTACACTTTTTTTCAAGGGTGTGACGCAATTGTTCCGCGATAAAATTATTACTGTATTTGTTCATTTTGGCCAGGATTTCAGGGAGGGGAACGGATGTGATCTCCGCAATCGGTGTGCCCCTGTCAGCATGTCCCCGGCGAATGGATCCTTTGATTGTGATGCCGACTTTTTCGAGTTGCTGCTTCAGGACCGTTGCCGTGTAAAAGGAAGGGGTGGCGACTGAGATGCGGCGCCGATAGGATTGATGATTCCTGTTCCCTCCGGAAACCGCCAACCAGCCGTTCGACGTCCACAGAAAGGAAGGGAGGCGCTCTCCGGATGCTGTGTCGATCACTTTGCTGATTGAACGTGGAGGATCGAAGGTGACATTTGTGCCGGCAATTTCATCTCCCTGGAGACTGACCTGGACCGTATTATAATTCAATGACAATGCACTGCTTGGCGCCAAGTAGGGGTCCGCATGACGATTCTCGGGCCATCCTTTTGCCATTGCGGGGCGAAAAAAGGAATCATCAAAGATAAGGTCCCCCTTCACATGGACAATGCCGGAATCACGTATTCGCCGGGCTAATTTTTCAAGTGAAGCCGTGCCTAAGGTAGGGTCGCCTGATCCAACGAGTATCAGGTCTCCTGAAAGCTCACCTTCCCGAACCCTGCCTTCCGAGAGTATTCGGGTCTGAAAACGGAAATCGGACCCGAGTTTTCCCAGTAAAAGGATGGTGATAACAAGTTTTTCAAGAGAAGCAGGAGGAAATGGATCGTTGGAGTGATAGTCTATAATGAATCGGCGGTGAGAAGCATCGTAAACACAGAAGCCAACCTGTCCATCATTACTTTCTATTTTGCTGAGCAAACACCTGGTTTGAATCTCAAACGCTTGAATGTTGATTATGGAAAGGTGCAATATGACACAAGAGATAACTATTTCTTTCAATGTATTCAATGCCCCTCTTTGCTCCTGTTTTCAAAGAATACAAATCTACATCCTGTAAATTTTAGAAAGCAATATTGACGCGTTTTCCTTTCATAAAACATAAGTAAATTTAAATTGTAATGAGAAAATGTTATGCAAATTTGTTGCCAAACTTGACACAACTCGGAATGAAACATCTTAACATACTAAAGATTAATGCTATTATTTCATTATTCAGCAAATCCAAGTAGGTACCCAAAGAATCATAATATGAAATATTTTTCCACTATAAGGAAAAAAATTACCATTATTATGTAAAACTTTACCACAATGTGTATAACTTTCAAATTAACCTTAAGGTGGAATCGTCGTAGGCAATCAGGTCCCACACAACCAATCAAACCTTCATATACCAAGCATCAACTTCGCTGTAAAAAAATAAATCAACAGTCCGGTGATGTCCACGATGGTCGTCAGGGCCGGGCTCGCGGGCTCGCAACCACGGCCGGGTCCAGTTTCATGGATGTGGCAGCGAGGGGGAGGACTGCTCCGATCAGGGTCGCAGTCACCACCTGCAGGCTGAGTGCGATCGCGATGGCCGCCCCGACCTTTGCAAGGGTATAGCCCGCGGGCAGACCTGTCCCGTGGGACAGGAACATGACTTTGCCCCATGAAAGGATGCCCAGAACCAATGCAAGCATGACTGCAATCTTGAGTTCCTTCCAGAGCACTTTGAAAATATCCCGTAATGAGATTTCGCGGAGCGCCAGGGCGCGCACAACCACCGTGGACGACTGGCTGCCCGTATTCCCGCCTGTGTCTGCCACCATGGGCATGTACAACGCAAGTATCAACATCTGCTTCAGGGTAGCCTCGAAGCTTCGGATGATCATACCCGACACAAGTTCCAGCGCGGCAAGACCGACGATCCAGTAAGCCCGGTTCCTAAAATGATTCCAGGATGACGTCTTCAGGTATACACCTACCTCATGGCTTCCGGTAATAGCCATGAATTTTTCCATGTCCTCGGTATGTTCCTGGGTGATGATGTCGATGGCATCGTCGTGCGTTATGATCCCCAGTAAGGCATCCTCGCTGTTGATCACCGGCAGGGCGATCAGGTCATATTTCTGGATTAACCTGGCTGCCTCCTCCTGGTCGTCTTCCACGCGGGCGAAGATGACTTCTCTGTGCATGATCTCCTGAACAATGGCCTGCCGGTGGGCCACAACAAGGTCCTTCAGGGAAACGAATCCGAGCAGTTCGCGCCGCGGATTCACAACATAGGCGTAATAGATCGTCTCCCGGTCCGGGGCAACCTGCCGGAGATGTTCGATGGCCTGCAATGCGGTTAATCCGGGAGAGAGGGTAACGTAGTCGGAGGTCATGACCGCACCGGCCGTACCTTCCCTGTAAGCGGAAAGGCGGCGGATGTCTTCCCGCTCCGCCTGCGCCAGGGCCGGGAGTACGGATTCCCGGAGCTCCTCCGGCAGCTGATGAAACAGGTCCACCCGGTCGTCCGGGTGCATCCCGGTCAGGAGTAGAGCAATCTCACTGCGCGGCAGGGACTTGACCGTTTCCACCTGGAGATCCTCGTCCAGATGACTGAAGATATCGGCACGAAGGGATGGGTCGGCATGACGAAGCACCTTCCAGATTTCTGCGGGCGTGAGTGCGGATATAAAATCTGCAACTGTTGCAGGGTGACCCGTATTACAGAAGTTTCGAAGGGATTTTGTGTCCCCGGCCGCAAGTATTTTACGAAGCTCAGGGAGAAGCAGTGGATTCCTGGTGTTCATGGTTCACCTCCATTTCAGCCGCAAAGAGAGCGCACACGGCCGGAGGTGAAGGAGGGACGATCAAGTGAGAAAGTGCCGTCCGGTCAGGTCGCCGGTCGCAAGGCGCGGGCATCGCGGTCCAGGGTCATCGGGTTCGTCTTGTATCAGTACAGAGTGACTGTGTTGCCGACAACTGTGACTGTCATCCGATTTGCTCATGGATTCCTCCTTTCCTCTTTCTAACAATCAGGAACAACATCGCTCATCCTCCCTTTCATGAAAGGATCTTCGCAACCGCTTCCTCCACGGGGACCTTGGTCACATCCCCGCTTTTACGCTCCTTGATCTCCACGACCCCCTCCCTGAGTCCCCGGTCACCGATCACGATCCGGCGGGGGATGCCGATCAGGTCGGCATCCTTGAACTTGAAACCGGGGCGTTCGTTCCTGTCGTCAAGGAGGACATCGACCCCCTTCTCCGTCAGTTCGTCGTAGAATTTTTCCGCCAGTTCGGTCACCTCCTTCGATTTCATGTTGAGGGGAAGAATCAATGCCGTGAAGGGAGCGATCGGTATGGGCCAGATGATCCCGTCGTCATCGTGGTTCTGCTCGATGGCGGCCGCGGCCGTCCTTCCCACCCCGATCCCGTAGCATCCCATGATCATGGGGCGGCTCTTGCCGTCCTCATTGAGGAAGGTCGCCCCCATCGCCTCGCTGTATTTCGTCCCGAGCTTGAAAATGTGGCCCACCTCGATCCCCCGGGTGATCCGGAGCGTCCCGTCGCAACGGGGGCATCCATCCCCTTCCCGGGCGATCCGGATATCCTCGAAGGCGTCGGGCGCAAAATCACGGTTCACCCGTACATGCCGGAGGTGAAGATCAGCTCGGTTCGCACCCGTCACCCCGTCCGCAACGAAAAGGATCCCGTGATCGGCAATCACCGGGACACCGGTAAGTCCCACGGGACCGGAGAAACCGGAGGGACCGCCGGTCACGCGTTGTACGGTTTCTTCATCGGCCAGAGTAATTGTTTCCCAACCGAGACGGTTCTTCAGCTTGATCTCATTGAGTTCGTGATCTCCACGGACCAACCCGACAGCGGCATGCCCCTCCTCGTCCATGACGATGAGGGTCTTGATCAATCGCTCCGGTTCTATCTTCAGAAAGGCAGCGACTTCCTCAACGCTCTTTTTTCCCGGGGTTTCGACCTCTTCAACCGCGTCCGCATCTCCGGAAGACTCTGCTGTTCCCTTCCGGATCTCAGCCCTCTCCGTGTTGGCGGCATAACCGCACGAATCACAGCAGGCCACGGCATCCTCTCCGGTCTCGGCCATGACCATAAACTCATGTGAGAAATTGCCGCCGATCGTTCCCGTGTCGGCCTCAACGGCCCGGAACGCAAGGCCGCACCGCTCGAAAATCCGGCAGTAGGCGTCGTACATCTTCCGGTAACTCTCGTCGGCGCCCGCCTCGTCCCGGTCGAAGCTGTAGGCGTCTTTCATAATGAATTCCCGTCCCCGCATGAGGCCGAACCGGGGACGGATCTCGTCGCGGAACTTCGTCTGGATCTGGTAGAGATTGAGGGGGAGTTCGCGGTAGGACCGTACATTCATCCGGACGAGATCGGTGATCACCTCTTCATGGGTCGGGCCGATACAGAATTCCGTATCTTTCCGGTCGCGGACGCGAAGCAGTTCCTTCCCGTAGTGGTCCCACCTCCCGCTTTCTTTCCAGAGAGAGGCCGGCTGGACCGCCGGCATCAGAACCTCCTGGGCGCCGGCCCGGTCCATCTCCTCCCGGATGATCCGCTCAACCTTCCGGACCACCCGGTATCCGAGGGGAAGATAGGTATAGATCCCCGCAGCGAGTTTGCGGATCATCCCGGCCCGCATCATCAACCTGTGGCTGACGACTTCGGCTTCGGCAGGATCCTCCTTCAAAGTGGGAATGAGCAGTCTGGAATAGCGCATGCAAACCATCCTTTGGTGACGGATCAAAAAGAAAAATATCCGGGAAGCTATTTTTTACAGGTCGAGATCCCGAACGGCAGATACACGGGACACCAGCCGATCACCGCGGTAAAGAGAGGAACAATCCCGACGGCACCCCACCAATTTTTAAAATAAATCCCGGCTGCAATGATCACCAGTCCAACGATCACACGAAAAATACGATCCACGCCTCCTACGTTCTGTTTCATTTTTCTCTCCTTCCTCAATCCCTGTGCATGGTTACACTTTTCCGGCCGCCCCTCACAGTCTGAACCCTGCAGACCCGACGGGAACACGGACGTCAATATACACTTTTTCAATGCATGTTGCAACCAAGGGAAATCGGGACAAAATTTTCTGCCGCAAACGGAACGGCCCGGATTGATTCCCTCGTTTTCCATCGGACAAGACATACGGAGCAGACAGCATCGTTTGAAAGGGAGACTTATACAAAAGTTTTTTTGCCTTGACTTCGATCCAAAAATTGGGAAAGATGTCGGAAAAATCAACCTTCGAAAGGTAACAATTATGAAACTCGTCGATTTTGCAAAAGGGAACGGTCTCATCCCTGCAATTGCACAGGATGTTGAAAGCGGTGAGGTCCTGATGCTGGCCTATATGAACGAGGCCTCTTTTCAGAAGACTCTCGAAACAGGCAGCGCCTGTTACTACAGCCGGTCGAGAAAAAAACTCTGGACCAAGGGAGAGACCTCCGGCCATGTCCAGAAAGTCAAAGAAATCTTTGTAGACTGCGATCGGGACACCATTCTTCTTCGTGTGGAACAAGTCGGCGGTGCCGCCTGCCACACCGGATACCGAAGCTGTTTTTATCAGAGAGTCGACCAAAACAAACTGACACCTGTCGGTGAACGGGTCTTTGACCCCCAGGAGGTTTACGGTGAAAAATAGATTAAAATTAGGAATCCCCAAGGGAAGCCTGGAAAAAGCAACCATCGCTCTCTTCGATAAGTCCGGCTGGAAAATCCGGCCCCATTCCCGGAATTATTTTCCTTCCATTGACGACCCGGAAATTTCCTGCGCACTGGTCCGGGCCCAGGAAATGCCCCGCTACGTGCAGGACGGCACCCTTGATGTGGGACTGACAGGGAAAGACTGGCTCCTGGAAAACAATGCCGACGTGGAAGTTGTCTGCGACCTGATTTACTCCAAGGCCAGTCAGAAACCGGCCCGATGGGTTGTTGCCGTTGCCGGGGATTCCCTCCTCCAAAAGATCGAAGACCTGGAGGGGAAAAAGGTCTCCACGGAACTGGTCCGATATACCGAAGCATACTTCAAGGAACGGGGAATCCATGTCGATATCGAGTTTTCCTGGGGAGCGACGGAGGCCAAAGTTGTAGAAGGACTGGTCGATGCCATTGTGGAGATTACCGAAACAGAGAGTACAATCCGGGCCCACAGCCTCCGAATCATTCACGAAATGATGGAGACCAACACCCAGCTCGTGGCCAACAGGGACGCCTGGAACGACCCGTGGAAACGGAACAAGATCAGCCAGATTGCGACCTTGCTGCAGGGGGCACTGCGGGCCGACAGAATGGTGGGATTAAAAATGAACGTTCCCGAGGACAAGATCAATCATGTCGTCGATACCCTGCCAAGCATCACAGCACCGACCGTCTCCTCCCTTTACCAGAGTGACTGGGTCTCCGTGGAAACGGTCATCTCCGAAGCGGAGGTACGGGAACTGGTCCCGAGGCTGATGAAGGCGGGTGCGCAAGGAATTATTGAGTATGCACTGAACAAACTGATCTGAACGCTGCTGTCAACAACCAGCAAAGACATCTTGCGTAGAAGCAGGTAGAGTGGAAAGGCCTGTAGGAAAAGTCAAAAGCAGATTTGATCCCTTTGCTCGCGAATGATTACTGACGACGGATGGATTGAATCACTTCGTCGAGTTGTTGAAGAAAGCGCGATCGGTCGCGTTGATTCAGCGGCGGCGGCCCGCCCGTTATCTCTCCTGCGCCGCGCAGTACCGACCAAAGGTCCCGGGTCGCGACGGCATCTCCGATATTGTCATCCGTGAACGGCCTGCCGGTTGGACCCATGACATGTGCACCCTTTTTCAGGCAGCGGCTCGCAAGCGGAATATCCGCGGTGACCACGATGTCGTGCAGTTGCACATGATCGACAATCCAATCATCGGCAGCGTCGAAACCGTCCTCTACAACTTCAAGTGCAATCCATTGTTCATTCGGTACCCGCATCCAGGAGTTGGTCACCAAAGTGACATCAAGACGATATCGGCCCGCAATGCGATACACCTCCTGTTTGACCGGACACGCATCAGCATCTACAAAGATGTGCAGCAAACGAAGCTCCTCACCATTCCCCGGATGAGGGAGGTCAAAATTCTTTTTCGTACAGGGCATCCAAAAGATCGAAATATTTCCGGGTGACTTCTTTGCGGCGGATCTTCAAAGTTGGGGTCAACTCTCCGGCCTCCCGGGTCAGTTCATGATCGAGGAGGGCGATCTTCTTGATCTGCTCAAAACGGGCCAGGTCACGCAACTTTTCCCGGATCCGGGAGAAGAGAAAGCTTCGGGCACGGGGAGCTACCGAAAGCTCTGCGTCATCGGCAAAGGTAAGCCCTTCCCCTTTCAGAACCTCCGACAGGGCACCGAAATCGGGGATCACCAGAGCGGTAAGGTACTTCCGTTTGTCGCCATAGACCATCACCTGGCTGATATATTTGTCGGAGGTAAGGAGATTTTCGAGATATTGGGGTGCGACATTCTTGCCGCCGGAAGTCACGATCATATCCTTCTTCCGGTCGGTGATTCGCACGAATCCATCCTCGTCTATTTGTCCTACATCTCCTGTGTGGAACCACCCGTCCGGATCAATAACCTCCTTCGTCGCCGTTTCGTTCTTGAAGTACCCCTTCATGACGGAGGGACTCCGGGTCAGGATCTCGCCGTCGTCCATGATTGCAACCTCAACCCCGGGCAGCGCGGGACCGATCGTGCCGAAACGGATCATGTCATGCCGGTTCGCCGTAATCACAGGCGAGGTCTCCGTCAGGCCGTAGCCTTCGAGAATGGTGACCCCCGCCGCATAGAAGAACTCGGCGATCTCCCGGGAGAGGGGCGCACCGCCACAGATAAAGTACCGCAGCTTGCCCCCGATCCGTTCCCTGATCTTGTGAAAGACAAGCCGGTCCGCCAGGCCGTACTGAAGTCGTAATCCAAGGGGTCCTTTCTTCCCCTGCAGACGGTAAGGCGTGAGCTTGCGGCCGGTCTCAATACCCCAGGAAAATATCTTCCGCCGCGGGGAGGGCGCCGCGTTCACTTTTTCCATAACCCTTGCATACATCTTTTCATAGAGGCGGGGGACGGAAACAACGATGGTAGGCCTGACCTCCATCATGTTCTCGGCAACGGTATCGATCGACTCGGCATAGGCGATGGCGATCCCGTGAAAGATCATGAAGAACTGCCCCACCGTCCGTTCAAAGACATGGCTCAGGGGAAGGAAGGAAAGACACCGGTCCTCTTCGGTGACCGGGACGACCGATTCGGATGCCTGCACATTGAAGAGGATGTTTTCATGGGTCAGCATCACCCCCTTCGGTTCCCCGGTCGTGCCCGACGTGTAGATAATGGTCGCGACATCGGACGATACGGTCCGCCGTAGATGTTCTCCGAAAAGACCGGGCTCCGCCCCGGAACGCTCCCGTCCCGACTTCAGAAGGGCATCGAAGAAATCAACATCCTTCTCGTCAACGGGGTCCATCATAATGATCCGCTCAAGCGACGGAAGATCGGACCGGATGGAGTCGATCTTTTCGAGCTGTTCCTTCGTCGAGACGATCACAACCTTTGCCTCGGCATCGTTCAGAATATAACCGACCTCTTTCGGGGAGTTCGTCTGATAAACGGGAATGGTGATCGCTCCTTCGGAAAGGATGGCAAGATCGGAGACCGCCCATTCCGGACGGTTCTCGGAGAGGATCGCCACCCGGTCGCCTCGCCGCACCCCGAGGTCCCAGAGGGCAAGGGCGAAATTGCGGACCTGCTCCTCGAACTGCCGGAAAGTGATCTCCCGGTAGGCCCCATCCGCTTTGTACATCAGGGCGGTCCGCGGACCGTAGTGACGGGCGCACTCGATAAAATAGGAATGGAGTGTCTTGCTCATGATATCAGTCGGGAAGCACCTTTTTCAGCTCCTCCGTCAGAAGAGGAAGAACCGTGAACAGGTCCCCCACAATCCCATAATCGGCCTTCTCGAAGATCGGAGCCTCCGGGTCGGAATTGATCGCCACGATCGTCCGGGCCGTCCCCATCCCCGCCAGATGCTGTACCGCCCCCGAGATCCCGCAGGCGATATAGAGCTTCGGGCTTACGACCTTTCCCGTCTGCCCCACCTGGTCGGAGTGGGGCCGCCACCCGGAATCGACGGCCACCCGGGATGCGCCGACAGCCCCGTGCAGCAAGGAGGCCAGCTCCTCCAACATCTTGAAATTCCCGGCATTCTTCATCCCCCGTCCCCCCGAGACAATCACCTCCGCCTCGGTCAGGTCGATCCGTCCGTCCCCCTCCTCAACCCTCTCAATCAAACGGGTACGGATCTCAGCACAATCACAGGGGACCTTCTCCGGCTCCACCTTCTCCGGCGGATCGGCGGGGTCGGCGGGAAAGACGTTCGGCCGAATCGTCGCAAAGGCGGGGCCGTCCCCCTCTACCGTCTCACGAACAAGGGCCTTGCCTCCGAAAACGGGACGAAGGACGGAAAGCTTTTCTCCTTCGAAGGCAAGTTCCACGCAGTCTGTCATAAGCCCGCACCCAAGCCGCGCGGCAAGGCGGGGCATCAGGTCCCGGGCGAGGATCGAGTTTCCCATCAGTATGGCCGCCGGCTTTTCTTTCACGATGAGGGGAGCAAAAACGGAAGCATAGCCATCCGTCGAATAGGTGGAAAGCACAGGGTCCTCAATCACGAAAACCCGGCCGGCCCCGTACTTTCCGAAATCACCGGCCAAACCTTCCACCCCGTCACCGGCGAGGAGAACGGACAGTTCACCACCCCTCTCGCCGCAAAGGCGCCGCCCCTCCGATACCGCCTCAAAACTGCTCTTCTTGACCTTTCCATCCTTTATCTCGGCGATGACCATGACTCCGCTCATACCCTCTTCTCCTGTAAATGATCCTTCCATCCCGGAGAGGTCCGCACAATCTTCCCCCTTCGACAAGCCGGCGAACGGTGCTTTGGGCCCCGGATCTCAAATTCCACAGTCAGCTTTCAGCAATCGGCTATCCGCATGACACCTGCGCCCCCTCATCCCAACCTTCTTCTCCCCGGGGGAGAAGGTGAAGCAATCGATATACTTAATAAGCTTTCCGGTTTTTCCCTGTGACTCCCCGTGTTCCCCGTGGTTGTATGCTTTTCGGTTTTGACTTCGCTTCTGTTTTCTTCCAGCCATTCATGTTCCTCAGCGAAAGATCCACCAGTGCAGTATTTGTTCGTTATGGGTCAACTCCGCGAAGGTCCCGATCCCCAAGAGGATCACATAAACAACCAGCACACCCAGAAGGATGTACGACCCGTAACGCCCCCAGAAAGTATCTTTGTTTTTCTCTTCTCCCTGTTCTTGATCATGCAAACCTTCACCCTCCATGTTTTAAGCTCCTTCCCGATTCCGGATCCCCGGTCCCCTTCCCCAAAATTTCTATTTCCTGATTCCCGGTTTTTACAGTGCCCCGGCCTCCTCTCTCAGCAGTCTCACCAGTTCCTTCACCGCCTCGGCCGGATCTCCGGGGATCTTGGTTCCACCCTTCCGCTCAGGCGGCGGTGACCAGGATTGGGCCTTCACCCTGGCCGCCGGCACATCATCGAACCCCAATGCCGCCGCGTCAACAACTTTGATTTCTTTCTTCTTCGCCTTCATGATCCCAGGCAGAGACGCATAGCGGGGTTCGTTCAACCCTTTCTGCGCGGTCACGAGTGCCGGCAAAGGAATCTCCAGCGCCTCTTTTCCCCCTTCCACTTCCCGCTCCACGGTGATCGTCTTGCCGTCATCGGCGGGGGTGAGCTTTGTGGTCATCGTGGCTTGGGGAATTCCTAAAAACTCTGCAAGGGCCGGCCCCACGAAGCCGGCATTGTCGTCCACGGCCTCCTTCCCGCAGAAGATCAGATCGTACTCGATTCCCGAAATTGCCGCCGCCAGGGCTTTGGCCGTCACGAAAGGATCGGCATCTCCGAATAGCTCATCCTTGACATGGACCGCCCGGTCTGCCCCCATGGCGAGACAGGTCCGGATTGCTTCGGTTGCCCGGTCCGGCCCGAGGGAAATTACTATGACCTCGCCGCCCAGCTTCTCTTTGATCCGAAGGGCCTCTTCCACGCCGTACTCATCATAAGGATTGACGACGTAACTCAAGTCCCCCGTCTCGATCCCCTTCCCGTCGGAGGAGACGGTAATCCGTGCCGCCGTATCGGGCACCTGTTTTACGCATACGATGATCTTCATAGAAATCCCCATCCTCCATCAACAACATACCGCTCTGTTTATTCCATATCTGAATCAGTATTTGCAACGCCCCGGGTAAACAGAAAATTTATCAGTGGTCCTGTTCGTAAATACTGCAACCCTCTCGGCGCGTCACCGTATTTACGAATAGGGCCGCTCAGTACCCGCCTTTTTTCAGCAGGTCCCGTGCGATGACGAGATGCTGTATCTCGTTGGTTCCCTCGAAGATCCGGTTGATCCGGGCGTCCCGGTAGAACCGCTCGATCGGCATATGGGTCATGTACCCCATCCCGGCATGAATCTGCATGGCCCGATCAACGATCTGACCCTGCCACTCGGTACAGAGAAGTTTCACCGTCGCCGACTCCCGTGAGAAGTTCTCCCCGGCGTCGGCCATCGCCGCCGTCCGGTAGACCATGCTCTCCATCGCGAAGATCTTCGCTCCCATCTCTGCGAGATAGAACTGGATGATCTGCTGATCGGCGATCGGGCGGCCGAACTGCTCCCGCTCCCCGGCATGGCGAATGGAGAGGACCAGCATCTCCTTCGACGCGCCGAGGGCCGCTGCGCCGAGACCGAGCCGGCCGTAGTCGAGGGTCCGCATGGCGTTTCTGAATCCGCCGCCGACGTTGCCCAGGACCTGGGACTTCGGGACCCGCATCTCCTCGAAGATCAGCTCCGCCGTGCTGGAGCCGCGAATTCCCATCTTCTCCTCAATCGTACCCACGGAAAATCCGGGGGTGTCCGTCGGAACGATGAAGGCGGTAATCCCTCCGTGGGGCCCCTTCTCCGGGTCGGTCACGGCGTAGAGGATCACGATGTCGGCGATCCCCCCGTTGGTAATCCAGATCTTGCTTCCGTTGATTACGAAGTCGCCGCCGTCCTCGACGGCGCGGGTCCGTATACTCCCGGCGTCGGAACCGGCCGAAGGTTCCGTCAGTGCAAACGCGCCCAACTTCTCCCCCGCTGCCATCGGGACAAGGAAGGTCCGCTTCTGCTCTTCCGTACCGTCGAGGAGGATCGGCATGCAGCCGATGCTCTGGTGTGCGGCAACGGTGATGGCGAAACTCGCACAGCCGTGCGAGAGCTCCTCCATCATGATGCAGTAACCGACCTCACCGAAGCCGCTTCCGCCGTGAGCCTCGGGGATGGCGATCCCGAAGAGACCGTTCTGTGCCCCTTTGGCGATCAGTTCCCCCGGGATCTCTTTTTCCCGGTCGATCAGCGCAGCAAGGGGGCGGACCTCCCGGTCGGTGAACTTCTTCACCATCTCCCGGATCATTCGCTGCTCGTCGGTGAAGTGGAAGTCCATCACCCCTCCCCGGCCCGGTCACGGGATTGTACCGGGTAGGCGGACTTCTCCAGGGCCGCCCCCGCGATCCTCGTGAGAAGTTCATCGTCGTTTCCGTCGATCATCCGGCTGTTGCGCCGGACCCTGCGCCGGGCGAAATTGCAGAAGGTCCGGCAGATGTCGATCTCCGTCGCTGAAGGCTCCGCGCCGCGCCTGCGGATGGAGTCGGTCACGCGGGAGATGACGCAGGTCATTACATATAAATCGATCACCATCCCGGCTATCCGCTCGAGGATGTATTCCCGTTCCACGATCTTCTTCCGGTACCGGCGGAGGACCTTCTCCGCCGCCTCGGGGAGATGGCGGACAGACTCCTCCACCCGCCGGACTTCCTCTTCCAGGAGGGGATCGGCCTTCCCGATCCGATCCCCCGCGAGGGAGGTAATCTTCCGGACAGCGTAGTCGGCCAGCTGTCCGATGTTGTGAAGGGGGTCCTTGATGGCCCGGGCAACCTCCTTCAGTTCTTCTCCCGGCCCCTGCAGCCCGGAAAGAGCAATGAAGAGCCGGAGGATCTCGTTGGTCCCTTCAAAGATCATGTTAATCCGGGCATCCCGGAGAAACCGCTCGTGGGGGTACTCCTCCATATAACCGTTTCCCCCCATGATCTGGAGGGCGTCGTTGATGACTTCCCAGACACGGTCGGTGGAAAAGACCTTGGAGATCGCCGACTCCAGGGAATAGTCGACATCCCCCCGGTCGACCAGTCCCGCCGTCATGTAGGTGACGCTCTCCATGGCGTAGGTATCGACCACCATGCGGGAGATCTTCTCCCGGATCATTTCAAATTCGGCGATCGGTTTTCTGAATTGCTCCCGTTCCTTTGCATGGGCGACGGAGGCCTCGATCATTCTCTTCGCCGCACCGACGCAGCCGGAAGCAAGTCCCAGCCGTCCCGAGTTCAGAACCTCCATGGCGACCTTGAACCCCTCCCCTTCAGCACCCAAGAGGTTTTCGAGAGGAACCTTGACATTTTCAAAAATCACCGGCGTCGTGGAGGAACCCCGGATGCCTAATTTCTTCTCTTCGGGTCCGATGGTAATCCCGCCCAGATCCTTCGTCACGATAAAGGCGGTAACCCGGTTCTTCTTCTCTCCCTGCACCTCCACCTCGGTCTTGGCGAAAACGGTGAAATATTCGGCCATCCCGCCGTTGGTCACCCACTGCTTTGATCCGTTGAGGAGGTAGTGATCCTCCTTCCGGACGGCCGTGGCCTTCAGCCCCTGCGCGTCGGACCCGGCGCCGGGCTCGGTCAGACAGAAGGCGGCGATCATCTCCCCGGTGGCCAGTTTCGGCAGGTACTTCCGTTTCTGTTCCTCCGTTCCGAAGAGGAGGAGCCCCTTGAAACCGATCGACTGGTGCCCCCCCACGGTCACCGCCACAGAGGCACTGTGACGGGAGAGTTCCTCAATCACCCTGCAGTAAGCCCGTTGGGAAAGGGCGAACCCTTCATATTCTTCGGGAATGACCATCCCCATCAGACCCAGTTCGGCCAGCCCCGCCATCACCTCGTCGGGGATCTTCTTTTCCCTGTCGATCTTCTCCGGATTGATCCGGTCGCGGCAGAACTTCCCCACCGAATCGACAATGATGTTGAGATTTTCCAGTTCCTCCCCCTCAAGGTGAGGATAAGGAAAGAGGAGATCCTCTTCGATCTTCCCCGCGAAGAGGGCCTTGCAGAAGCTCCTTTTTTCCTGGTCGGTCATGAGACTCTCCTGTGTTGCACGGAAACGGTTAATAGAATGTTTTGCCCTGTTCCGCCATCTCAACGATCAGGGCCGCCGGTTTGAAACGCTCGCCGAACCGTTCGGCATAATCCTCCAGGTCTTTCCGGATCGCCGCAAGCCCCAGGGTGTCGGCATACCGGAGAAGCCCGCCCCGGAAAGGAGGAAAACCGGTGCCGAAGATCATTCCGGCATCGACCACCGACGGCCGGTCGGCGATCCCCTCTTCCAGGATCATGGCCGCCTCGTTGATCATGCACAGGACCAGCCGCCCCGAGATCTCTTTTTCCAGGATCCCCGACGCACCCTTCCGGACGGAGGCGACAATCTTCTCCGTCTCAGGAGCGACGCTCTTCTCTTTTTTCCGGTAGACGTAAAAGCCCTTGCCGTTCTTCTTCCCGAGCCGGTCCGCCTCAACCATTTTTTCGAGGATCACGGAGGGCCGCATCCGGTCGCCGTAGGCCTCATGAAGGATCCCGGCCACCTTGAAGGCGACGTCGAGACCGATGGCATCGAGGAGGATGAAGACCCCCATCGGCATGCCGAAATCGAGCATGAACCGGTCGATCCTCCCGATCCCGACCCCTTCTTCAACGAGCAACGCCCCCTCGTTCAGGTAGGGCATGAGGATCCGGTTGACGAGGAACCCTTCCCGGTCGCGCACCACGATCGGGGTCTTGCCGAGTCTTTGTGAAAGGGCGACGATCGTGGCCACCGTCTCGTCGGAGGTCTGTTTCCCCCGGATCACCTCTACGAGGGGCATCCTGTCCACGGGGTTGAAGAAGTGCATCCCAACGACCTTCTCCGGGTTGCGGGAGGCCGCGGCCATCTCCGTCACGGAGAGGGAAGAGGTGTTCGAGGCGAAAATCGCATGATCCGGCAGGACCTCTTCGATCTCCCGGAGGACCGCCTTCTTGATCTCCATCTTCTCTACGACCGCCTCGACCACAAGGTCCGTACGGGCAAAGCCGGTCTTCTCCGTCGTCCCGCTGATGTAACCGAACTTGCGGTCCAGATCCTTGCGGCCGATTATCCGCTTTTTCTTCTTCCCGGCCAGGACCCGGTAGGCGGCCCGGAGCCCGCCGGCAACGGCGGTCGTGTTGATATCCTTCATCCGGACGGGGATTTCCCCTTCGGCGAAGAGTTCGGCAATCCCGCCCCCCATGATGCCAGCGCCCAGGACCCCCACCTTCCGGACCGGCAGGGGTTCGATCGAATCATCGGACACGCCCCGGTCTTTCCTGAACTCCTCCCGGAGATAGAAGACGGAGATCAAGTTCTTCGAGACCGGCGTCACCGCCGTCTCGCCGAGGTAACGGGCCTCGATGACGAGCCCCTCTTTCATGCCCCGGAGGAATCCCTGCTCCATGGCGTCGAGGGCGCGCAAAGGCGCCGGGTAGTGTCCCCGGCCCTGCTTCTCCGTCTGTTCCCGGGCCTTCCTGAACAGGATCTTCCGGCCGATGGGAGTGGTCTCGAGGAGCATCTCCATGAGATCCATCTTCCGGCGCATCCCCTCGGGACGTCGCCAGCCGGAACCCATGACCTTCTTTGCAAAGGCGACGGCCGTATCGAAGAGGATCTCCCTGGGAACGACATCATCGGCAAGTCCGAACCGCTTTGCTTTTCCCGGATAGATATTCTTCCCCGTAAGGATGCAGGAGAGCGCCTTTTGAATCCCGATTAGGCGGGGGAGGCGCTGGGTGCCGCCGAACCCGGGGATGATCCCCAATTTCACTTCCGGCTGACCGAGGACGGTTTTGGGATGGTCCGTAATGATACGGTAGTGACAGGCCAGGGCGAGTTCCATCCCGCCGCCGAGGCAGACACCGTCGATGGCGGCGATCACCGGGATGGGAAGGCTCTCCAGACGGTCGAGGATGATCTGCCCCCGCCGGGCCAGATCCTCTCCGTGATGGGGCTCCGCAATTCCCTCGATCTCACGGATATCGGCTCCGGCGATAAAGATTCCCTTCTTCGCGCTTTTAATGATGATCGCCTGCACATCGTGATTCGCAGCAAGGTCGTTGATCGCCTGCGAAAAGGACTCCATCACGGCGGAGGTGAGCTTGTTCACCTTTTCACCCGGAAGGTCAAAGGTCAAAAGCGCAATGCCGTCTTCACGAATCTGAACATCGATTGGAGAATCCATCATGATTCCTCCGGGGGTATAAAATCAGTTCAAACCGTTCAAACCGTTCAAGCTGTTTAAACCGCTCGAGCCGTTTGCACCGGTTCATCTCTCCACGATCACGGCGCCCCCCTGTCCGCCGCCGATACAGAGGGTGGCCAGGCCGAGGTGCAACTTCCGCCGCTTCATTTCTTTCAAAAGGGTCAGGATCAACCGGGTGCCGCTGGAGCCCACGGGATGGCCCAAAGCGATCGCCCCGCCGTTGACATTCAGTTTTTTTCGGTCGATCTCTCCCAGAGGGGATTTCCGGTCGAGATGTTTTTTTGCAAAATCCTCTGAGGAGATCGCCCGTTCGCAGGCCAGGACCTGGGCGGCGAAGGCCTCGTTGATCTCAAAAAGGTCAAGGTCTTCAAAGGCAAGCTGTGCCTTTCTTAAGGCCAGGTCCGTGGCAAAGACCGGTCCCAACCCCATCCGGCCGGGATCGCAACCCGCAAATCCGTACGAGCGGATGAACCCCATTGGTTCGTAACCGAGTTCGGCGGCCTTCTCCTCCGACATGACAAGGACGGCCGCCGCACCATCGGTAATCTGGGAGGAGTTCCCCGCCGTGACCGTGCCGTGGCGTTTATCAAAAACGGGCTTAAGTTTACCCAACGCTTCCAGAGACTGACCTCTCCGGACACCGTTGTCTTGCGCAACAGCCCCCTTGAATTTCGGCGGCACGTAGACCGGAACGATCTCATCACCGAGACGGCCCTCCTCAATCGCATTTTCGGCACGCTGGTGGCTCACGAGGGAAAAGGCATCCTGATCCTCCCTGGATATCCCGAACTCCCTGGCGAGGACTTCGGCGGTCTGCCCCATGTTCAGGCCGCAGACCGGATCGGTCAGACCGAGAAGGAGGCCGATCACCGGCCTGAAATGAGCCGGGCGGAGGGAAGAGAGTACCTTGATTCGGGCGGGAAGAGATTTCGCACGCTGGAAGGCCTGAATAATTCCCTGAAGGGATTTCGAATAAAAGAAGGGGATGTTACTCATCGACTCCACGCCGCCGGCGATGATGACCCCGGACTCGCCGAGGATGATCTGGCGATACGCATTGATGACGGCCTGCATCCCCGAGGCGCAGTTCCGCTGGACGGTATAGGCTGGGGCCTCTCTCGGGATTCCGGCCTTGAGAGAGATTACCCGGGCGATATTCGCCGAATCTGCCGGCTGGCCCACATTTCCGATGATCACTTCATTGACGACGGCAGGGTCGAGATCAAGACGCTCCAGCAGTTCCCGGACAGCGATGCAGCCGAGTTCCGATGCGGAGAGGTTATCAAAGAGGGTCCAGGCCTTGATATAAGGGGTCCTAACCCCATCCACGATCACTACCCTCTTCTTTTTCATAGAGCCTCCCCAGGAAGGACGTTGTTACATCTTTATGACCTCAAATCTTCCGTTTGTCAAATCACCGAACAAACGTCGTATCTGCCCGGCAACCTTCTGAACAAGTATACCCCACAGGGTCTTTCCCTGTCAACGAAACCGTTGAATTTTCCGATAGTTGAGGTGATTCATTCATCCCCTGTATCAATTCATCGCTTGACATTCTCCCGGTAGATTTTATAGTTTGACTGAGAGAGAAAAAGGAGAAAATCGATGCGGAAACCAAATGCCGGGACAGGATGGATCTTCCAGATACTTTTCTTAACCTGTTTTGTTGCGGCTGAGCCGGCAGCGGCCGTGAAACCAGTTGCAAAAGGGGTCATGCTGACCAACGTCACCTATTCCCTGAAAGATACCGGGGAAAAGGGGGTCAAGAAGTACACCATGGAAGCCGATTTTCAGGCTACGAAGGACAAGGTCTGCGGGGTCATCTGCGACTATTACAACCTGAACACCTTCATGCCGAAGGATATCCGGTCGAAAGTCCTTCATGGATCCTCAAACCGGCTGATCCTGGAGGTCGTCATGGATCTCCCCTGGCCTTTCGAAGATCTGAAAAGTACCCTTCTGGTACGGTTCGACAAGAAAAAGGCTATCGCCCGGTGGCAAAAGGTGGGCGGGAACATCCTTCGAAACGACGGAACCATTGAGATCACCGACCGGGGGGATCACTCCCACGTCAAGCAGGTCACCTATCTGAATATCGGGCGGTACTACCCCGGCTGGTTTATCAAAATGTACACCCGGACCCAGACCTACAAGATTATGCGGGCGATCCGGGGAAGGCTGGAAGCCGAGGAAAGACAGACCGCCCTGCCCCAGGGATTTACTTCACAAAACGCAGAGCCGCCGAATTGATACAGTAATGAAACCCGCTCGGTTCAGGACCGTCCCTGAAGACCTGTCCCTTCTTCTCACTCACCTTCACGGAAGTGCCATGAACTCCTCAAAGCTCCGGCAGGTCATCGCGGCATTCCCCTTTTTTTCTTTACCAATGGTGGAAGAAGGCCGTTCCCCGTAATCATGTCCCGGCCAGACCTCCACGGCATCATCGAGCAGCATCAGTTTTCCCTGAATGCTGTCGTAGAGGGCCTTTCCATCCCCGCCGGGAAGATCCACCCGCCCGCAGTCCCCTACAAAGAGGGTATCTCCGGTAATCAGTTTTTCCCCGTCCAGCAGCAGACAGAGCCCCCCCGGCGTATGACCGGGGGTATGGAGAACCCGAACAGAAACATCGCCCACCTTCACGACATCATTCTCATCCACCGCAAGATCGACAGGAAGGCCCGCTTGCCGGAGCCCCTCCACTTCGGCACGGTGCGCCACCACCCGGGCGGAAGTCACATCGATCATCTTCCGACAACCGCAGATATGGTCCCCGTGGCCGTGGGAGATGAAGATGTACCCGATCCGGTATTCATCAGCTCTGGACAAGTCCAGGATCTTTTCCACCTCAAATCCGGGATCCACGACCGCCGCAACCCGGCTCTTCTCACAACCGAAAAGATAGGCGAAATTCCGCATCTTTCCTACCGAAACCTGTTGAAAATACAATAGTTATCCCTCCCTTGTTCGTCCATCCAAGAGTGATACAGTATTCTATCCAATCGTATCGGAATTCTTCACTTTTGAAAAGGGAGAGTCCTGGACTCAGGCTTTACTGAAGCCCCTACATGATTTTGGACAGGTCCGTTTCGTCTTGCTCAATCAACAGATGAACATGGTTCGACAGGAGGACCTAAGCGTAGAATGTACACGAATAGCATCTCTGATAGGTTATCAGGCGGTTCCGGTATTGCTGGTAATCTTCGGCATAAAGGAAGACCTCTTGACGCTGATTACCCCTAACAATAACATGATAGAAAACTCCCTGATATTGTACCTGAGGTTTTTCGGCTATTATAAACCAGTAACAGACTCATATGCAGGTATCAATATAAAAATAACAAAGTTCTAAGAGGCTCTGTGCGTGTCCGTACAGATTGGTCACCTGTTTACGAATAGGACCGCGAAGAATGTGGTGGAAGAAACGTAGCACCCCCCACTCTCACCCTATCCTATGGGCGTAGAGGATTACCGATACCCCTGCAGAGTAAAGGCCCCAAAGACCACGGGCCGGGAACAGAGCACCACGAAAGAGCAGATCAACAGGATGGAGAGGAGAATCCATTTCTGTTCCGTCCCCTCAATCAACCCCTGGAGGGTTGCGATCTTCTTCATGGGATGAAAGAGGCCCGGCAGGATCCCGAAAAAGACCCCGCCAAAAAGAGTCAGGTAGATCGGGTAGCCGACAAAGTCATAACCTTGCTGCAGAATGTCGAAGGGGCAGTGGTGGGAGGGGAGTTCGTAGATATAGATCGATACGAAAGAGACGATCGATGCGATGGCAACGAAAAAAGTGACCACGGAGAAGAGCGCGAGGAGTATCCGACTCGTTCCGGAGGACGATTTCAGACAGAGCAGGGCAACCCCCAGGTCGGCGAGAAGGGTCCCGTAGAAGAGGCGCATCATCGGCCGGGGCGGAAGGGCCGCCAGACCGGAGGCGATGGTAAATCCCCTTTCGCTGAAGAGGGAACCGCAGCAGGAGGTGATGACCTCCGGATGAAGTCCCGTAAAGTAACGGAGTTGGAAATAGAGGTCGAGACCGACGAGGGGCGTCAGGAACAAAAGAGCCGTATATTTCGGTCGAACCAGGGGGAAGTCTTCGGCCCGCTGGTCCAGGATGTTTCCGGTGATCCAGAAGGCGGAGGCGAAACCGAGGATGATCTTCAGAAAAAGGACATTCCATCCTGCAGGGTTGGCGTTGAGGGAACCCGTGGCACACATGGCACCGACGAATTGCGGATGAAGCCTATCGGCGGTATAGAGAAAAAGAAGGAGCGAGAGAATTTGAAAACCGAAGGTGTAGTTAACAATCGTCGAGACGAGGAAGGTCTTGCGTTCAAGCAGTAGTTGTCTTTCCGAACTGCTTGTGAAATCCCAGCCCCGAAGGATCTGAATGCCCGTTCCCGCGGCGTAGAGGAGCATGGCGAAGGTGATGACGGAGCCTGCAAGAAGGGCGAGGATGCCGGGATGGAGAATCACGACGGGAGGGCTCCTTCAATCCGTCCGTCCTGTATCTCGATGATCCGGTTGACGAAGGGATGGTCATAGAGAAAGGGGTCGTGGGTGGCCATTATGACCGTTTTACCTTCCCGGTGGAGGGAGGAGAGGATCTCCACGAGGTCCTCCGCCAGTTTTCGATCCAGATGGGCCGTCGGTTCGTCGGCGATGAGAACTTCCGGATTGTTGATCAGCGCCCGGGCGATCGCGACCCGCTGTTGTTCTCCGCCGGAGAGTTGATGGACCTTCCGATGTCTTTTCCCGGTCAGCTCGAACCGGTCGAGGAGTGACTCCGCCCGTTCCCGGATCTCGGTGAAGGATCTCCTTCCCGGAAACAGGGGGAGGGTGACATTTTCCAGCACATCGGCCTTCCGAATCAGGTTGAACTGCTGGAAAATGAAACCGAAGGTCCTCCTGCGGATCTGCGTCAGGAAACGCTCCGGAAGTTTAGCCACATCCTTCCCGCGGACGATCACCCTGCCGGAGGTTGGACGGGCCATGCAGCCGATGAGACTTAAAAGAGAGGTCTTGCCCGAGCCGCTCGGTCCCTTGAAAACCGTTGTCTCCCCCGGTGCAATATGGAGAGAGATCCCCTCCAGCGCCCGGATCTCATCAGGTTGGTGGGCATTGTAGATCTTCGTCACTCCTTCCGTTTGGATCAGATTCGTTTCCCTCATGATCAACTCCTCATTACCATTTCCGGGTCCGTTACCGCCGCCTTCCAGGAAGGGATCACCGTGCAGGCAATGTAGGGAGCAACCGTCAACAATGCGATGACGAACACCTGGTAGAGATCGATATAAGGCGTCAACCGGAAGGTCGGGAAAAGGACCGACCACCCCTTAAGGACCGGGGTCAACAGAGGGGCGTTGAAGAAAAAGACATGGACGAAGGCGGCAGTCAGTCCCCCCAGCAAGGCCGTGAAGGAGATGACGATCCCCTCCCAAAACTTCAGTTCCAGGATGTCCGCCGTGTCCCATCCCACGGCCTTGAGAATCCCGATCTCATTCTTTTCCGCGCCGCTGATCCCCGTGGCCTTGTCCCAGGCGAGGATCGAAAAAGCGAAGAGGGCGGCGGAGAAGAGGGTGAGCATCATGCCGCTCCGCCAGTTGAAGACCGAGTCATAGGTCCGGAAGATCTCGTCTTTGGCAATGGGGCGGGTGCCCGGCAGCATCTTTCTGATCTTTGCGGCCACCGTGGAAATTTCTTCGGGATTGTAAACCTCGACAACAATGTCCGTCGCCCGGTTGGAGGGAAAGTCGAAGAATTTCTGAATGCCCTTCCGGGTCATCAGGACCAGATCGTTACTCAGCAGGTTGGAGGCGGCATCAAAAATGCCGACGATGCGGAATTTGACACTCTTGTTCCGGCTGTCGATGAGGACCAGTTGGTCCCCCAGGCCGGTGAACTGCGCCCGGGCGACCCCCCGGCCGATGGTACATTCCCCCTCTTCGGCAGGCATTTGCCCTTCCACCAATTTGAGTCCGGGAAGGCCCTCCCGGATCCCCATGAAGGTATAGTTCGATTGGGAGAGGGCGTCGAAGTAGTAGCCCCAGTATCGCGGATGGACATCGCCGACACCGGGGATCTTGCGGATCAAATGGATATCGTCCGTCGAGATGAGGTCGTGCCTGCCTGCGAAGAGCTTCTGGACGATCAGGTTCGGCGCATCGGAAAAAACCGCTTCGGCCTCTTGCTTCAATGCATGGGTGAGAAAAAGAATGGAGGCCAGGATCGAGATGGTCAAGGCATAGACGATCACGAGGGAGAGGTTCTTGTATTTTCTCCGCAGGAGGGAGGAAAGGGCGTATTCGAGGATCTTCAGACGTCGCATGATATAGACTTTACCGCCGGATTTGCAAGGTGGTTGTTGAATCCGCCGGCCTCCCCGGTGCCAGGATCGAGCCGGCCGGAAAATGCTCGAAGGCGGAAGGGGAATCCTGAAAAGGGGTGAAGCAGTCCGCCTGCGAAGGATGCCGGGTATAACGGGCCTCCGTCCAGATCGCAAGGTCCGTCAGTTCAAGAGTTTTCACCAGTTCTCTCTTTGCCGGGATTACCCGTTCTTCCCGGGTCAGGCAGACGCGGGAAAAAAAGAATAACAGCCCCAGAACGAGGCACTCCACGATGGTGATGCCGAGAAAGATCTTGTGCTTCTTCATTGCATCCCCGGGAGGTCTAAAAGGGTGACCTCGTGGAAGGAAAGGATCCGTTTCCCACGGTGGTCCTTCCTGAAGGTTTCAGCCTTTTCCTGGCCCAACACCGGCACCAGTTCCGGCCCCATGGGGCCCATCACGTCACTTCCGACGACAAACAAGGCCTTTTCGGCAGGAACGGTTTGGGTCGTATAGTAGTCGGTGACATAGACCTCACGGATTTGATTCTTGTCCACATCATGGTCGTACTTCTTCGGTTCCAGGATATAACGGAAGAGGTCCTTGGGGCCGTCAAAGAAGCGGTGACGGCCGTCGGGAAGGACCACCTGTGCGAGCCATCGGTCATACTTCGCGACAAACATGCCGCAGACCGGACAATGATCCTTCGGACCCGGGTGGGCCGGGTCAGCATGGGCGATCCCCCCCGGAGTCATAAAGGTGAGAAAAAGGAAGAGCATTCGCAGGATGGTTGTTGTTTTCATTCCGGTTTTCCCGCCGGGAAATATTATAAAAGGTCCGCCCCATTTCTGCTCGGGGCATTCAAGCACACGCCCTGTTCACCGTCAAACCAAAATCCTTACGAGCCGGAAGCTTTCAGCGTTTTGATTTGGCTTTTCAATTCCAAATTTTCAACTCTCATTCTTTCCCGGTCCTTTCAGAAGGTCCATTGCCACCCGGCGGTCAACTTCCAGTCGGTCTCCAACTGGGGTCCGTCGAGACGCTGGTAGAGGGGAAGTCCCCCTTCGAGGGTCAGACGGTGCCCCCGGTGACGGCCCCCGGAAGTATCGAAGGCCAACCCGAGGAGGAGGTCGAGACGGGTCCCTCCCCGCCGCTCGGGATCGGCCGTAGGAGTCATGGCGGTCATCGTCGGGGAGAGGTCGGAGTCGGCGCCATCGATCTTCCCCCAGGATGTTCCGTCGAGCCGTACGGAGAGGCTGAATTTCCGATTCACCCTGCGGGTGAGCCAGCCGGTCAAGTCGATTCGGTTCCCCAGGGTATAGTCGTTGCTGTTTTCCCCCAGCCGGAAGGTGGCGATCCCCTGGGCGCCCCAGAACCAGGGGTTGCTTCTCCCAAGGTAGGTAATGCCGGGGAGGAGATCGAAGGTCCCCGATCCGAGTTGCATGGGGTAAGGCAGATGCTGGTTCTTCCCGGTGGGGGTATCATCCTTCCGGTCGATGGAGCCGGTGGGGAGACTGAGGCCAACCTTTGCGATCAGGTCGTGCGTGTCTTGATGGAAGAAGTGACAGAGGACGCTCACCTTCACGTCACCGACCCCTTCCGATTTTGTTGTAAACCTCTGCACATTCATCATCATCTTCCGCTCGTTGTCCATTTTGATGACAAGATAGGGGACCATAGCCATGAAGGTGAGGTCGGGGTCAGGGGCAACCATGGCACCGAGCATGTGCATCTCCATGGTCATCTTCTCGGGGACGACCATAAATGTCTTGTGAACTTCATCTTTCCCTATCCGCTCGGTCCCGTCCCGGTTTCCCTCCATCTTCATCGTCATATAGCGGTAGGAGAGCATGATCCCGCCAGGATGGTGGGTATGTGCCCCCATGACCCCGATCGGCTCGAACCCGCCCGTGTGGGCGAAGCCCCCCGTAGCGGAGAGTTCCGCCAAGGTGGTCGGTGTGATCTCGTCAAAGGCGAGCAGGGCTGTTCCCCCCCGTTCGGCAAGAAAGGCCTTCGCCTCGCCCTTGGATCCGAAGGGAATCAGCTCTTCCCCCATCGGTCCGGAAACAGAGGATCCCAAAACGAACCAGGCCGATCGTGCATCAATCCAATCATGTGTTTTGTGGTCGGTCACGCGAATGACGGTGATGTCCGAGGATTTCCGCCCCTCGGCAGGAAGTTGAAAGATATAGGTAAAGAGGTCCCTGGGACCATCGAAAAAGAGACGGGAGCCTTCGGAGAATGTGAGCGAGCTGACCCAGCCGGGATAGGGGGCAACATACATCCCGCAGACGGGACAGCGTACTTTCGGCCCCGGCTGCAGAGGGTCGGCCACGGCGGAGGAAGTTACAAAAACAAGACAGAAAAACAGAGGAAGGATGCAATATTTTTCTTCCATAAATTTCACCTCCTGATCTTGTATTAACGTTCTGGAGTATGTACGGATTAATGGAATCCAGAATAACACAAGGTCGTGATCCGGGAATGCGGCAAATTGTCGCAAGAGGGAAAAATTGCTGAGGGGACGGTCGGTAATGACTCGCCCGGCGAAGAGAACGAATTGAATCACTGTGCGACCTGTTCGCGTGAGGCCCCTGAATGCAATGATCCAGGATTCATGTTACATTTGTTTTATTGTTATGCTATTTTGCTCTTTAGCCATTGCCGAAATACGTTGATCCGGACTTCCAAGTACAGGCCCTTGTTTTATTGAAAACGATTTACTCATTGCCTTCACGCAGGAGGTCTTCATGCAAAATGCCGCTTTTCACCCTGGAAGGCAGATGGCTACCGCCCCGACTCAGATTGCATTCCGATGGCTGTTGCATTTGCGTTGGGGGGCGGTGGCTTGTCTGACCTTCCTGGTCTTGATCGTCCATCTCGCTTTTGCGATTGAGCTGCCCTGGGGCATCGTTGCCGCCATCATTCTTTTTGAAGCGGGGAGCAACATCTTCTTCCAATGGCTGGTGCATCGTGGGTCGACCATTCCGGGATGGCTCATCAACCCGGTCATCCTCCTCGATTTGGTTTTACTCACTGTCCTCTTGGCTGACACCGGTGGTCCGATGAACCCCTTCACCTTTCTTTATCTCGTGTACATCGTGCTTGCCACGATCCTTATGAAATCGGCTTGGGCCTGGGGGATGAGCCTCTTCGCTATTTGTTGCTACGGCAGTTTTTTTCTGTTGTCGTCACTCAGTCCACTGCCCTTGCCTTTTCCTCAGTGGGAAACCCTCTCCGGCAGCCCTTTTCATCTGCCCATGGCCCACGGTTCACATCTTGAGCTTCCCATGGTCATGCACTTGCAGGGGATGTGGGTCGCCTTTGCGATCACCGCCGTTTTCATTGTCTTTTTTGTCGGCAAGATCCGCAAAACATTGGAGTATCATCAGGAAACCTTGATCTCTTTGCAGCAAGAGAAGATGCGGGGCGAGAAGCTGGCATCATTGGCGACGCTGGCCGCCGGCGCCGCCCACGAACTCTCCACACCTCTTTCCGTGATTGCTGTGGCCACCGGAGAAATGTTACACTCACTCAAACGGCAAGGGGAAAGTTCGGAACACATTGACGACACAATCCTGATCCGGGAGCAGGTGGAGCATTGTCGTAGGATCCTCAACCAGATGGCCACGGATGCCGGCCAGCCGATGGGAGAGAAACTGGAGGAGATCAGCATCAATGCATTGCTTGCCGAAGCCGTTGAGCCGTTTTCGGAACAAGGGCACCGCCTGATTCTGCTTGACTCCGCGGCCGGCAACCTTGTGTTTCGTATCCCTTGTCGAACCCTGGCACGAGTGATCAGAGGTCTTGTCAAGAACGGCCTCGACGCCTCAAAACCGGATGGACAAATCCGGCTTTACTGCAACACGGACAGTCGATTTTTGTATATTATTGTTGAAGATCACGGAACCGGCATGGAAACGGAAACCCTCGACAAGGCGATCGATCCCTTCTTCACCACGAAAAGTCCGGGCAAGGATCTCGGTTTGGGGCTCTTTCTTGCCAAAACCGTTGCGGAACAATTCGGAGGATCTCTCCACCTTGATTCCGAGTTGGGAAAAGGCACCACGGCCACCCTCTCTTTCGCTCTTGAAAAAATCGCCATAAAACCGGCGAAAGCGAACGCTCTTCCCCCAGGAAAGGAATTGTAAAATGGAGCATTCGATCTTGCTGGTCGACGACGAGGTCGTTTTTAGAAATCGTCTGACCCGTGCATTCAAAAGCAGGGGTTACACGGTCTTTTCTGCCGGCAATTACGATGAAGCCGTGAGCAAAATCCGCTTCCATCAGCCCGCCATGGCGGTGGTTGACCTCAGGATGCCAGGAAAAAACGGCATCGAACTGATCAAAAAGACGCAGCAGATCCATCCGAACATGAAAATAGTGGTACTCACCGGGTATGGCAGTATCGCTACCGCCATTGAAGCAACCAAATTAGGGGCCGTCTGTTATCTCCCAAAGCCTGCGGATGTAGATGACATCATTAGTGCTTTTGCCAGAAACACTGATCTGCGTTTGCAGCTTGAAGAAAGCGATTTTTCTTCCCCGTCACTGGCCAGGTCGGAATGGGAGCACATCAACCGTGTCCTCCATGATTGCCAGGGGAACATTTCCGCTGCGGCCCGCAAACTCGGTGTACATCGGCGCACCCTCCAGAGAAAGTTGCGCAAATATCCCCCCAAACAATAATGATCCATCGACTTGCTCGGGTTCGTGCAGGGTTCCTCATGAGGGGAACCTTGCAGAGAAACTCAGGGAAAGTCGGCCAGGCCTGGGTGCCGGGCCGCATCCGTCTCGGCGATTGGGGGCAAAAGCATCATCTGATATACATTTTTTCCATGTGGCGAATGATCTTTGCATTTGTTTTTCGTTTTTCCCAATACTCTCCTCTGTCACACCTGCCTGTGTGTAGCATCGACTGAACAGATGTTTGAACCCAGCTGGAAAATTGGGGGAAGTCCAGGAAAATTATTTGGTTGACTTTATTTTTTTGTAATAGTAATATGCAGTGTTTGGATTCGGCTGGAAAGGAAAGGTCGGATTCAGGGGTTTTAAACAATATTTTGCAGGGAGTTGGAATCCAAGGGCAAACCGTATCACCCCACCTCTGATTGAGCCTGCGTGTTTCTTGCGGATTCACCCGAAAACATCAACGATCAGGTAACGCCGTCAAAGGTTGTCGGCGTTTGGGCAATCTATATTGTCATGACATTGAGCAACATAAAGGATGCAGGAAGATGAAACGAACAGACCAAAACAAAGTACGCAACATCGGGATCAGCGCACACATCGACTCCGGGAAGACGACCCTGACGGAACGGATTCTTTTTTACACGAACCGGATTCATGCCATTCATGATGTCAAGGGGAAAGACGGCGTGGGTGCCACCATGGACTCCATGGAACTGGAAAAGGAGCGGGGAATTACGATCGCTTCCGCCGCGACCTATTGCGAATGGAAGGACAGTTTCATCAACATTATCGACACCCCGGGACATGTGGACTTTACCATCGAGGTGGAACGGGCACTGCGCGTCCTCGACGGCGCCGTCCTCGTTCTCTGCTCGGTCGGCGGGGTGCAATCCCAGTCGATTACCGTTGACCGCCAAATGCGGCGTTACAACGTCCCCCGGATTGCCTTCATTAATAAGTGTGACCGTTCCGGAGCCAATCCTAACCGTGTCATCACCCAGTTGCGGGAAAAATTAGGACACAATGCCGTGGCCATGCAGATTCCCATCGGCCTCGAAGCCGACTTGCAGGGGGTCGTCGACCTGGTCACGATGAAGGCTTGCTACTTCGACGGTGATAACGGCGAGAAGCTGCACATCGAAGAGATCCCGGCGGAACTGCAGGAGGAGGCGGATGCGAAACGGGAAGAGATGCTTGATGCCGTCTCGATGTTTTCCGATGAATTGATGGAGGCAATCCTCGAAGAAAACGTCACGGAGGAGCTGATTCACGAAGCCGTCCGCAAGGGGACGATTTCTCTGGAACTGACACCGGTCTTCATCGGATCGGCCTATAAAAACAAGGGGGTCCAGAATCTTCTTGATGCCGTCATTCACTATCTTCCCAATCCTGAAGAAGTCACCAATACGGCCCTTGATCTCGATCAGGACGAAGCGGAAGTCACCCTCAGTTCCTCTCCGGAGGATCCGACGGTCGCACTGGCCTTCAAACTTGAGGACGGCCGCTACGGACAGCTTACCTATATCCGGATCTATCAGGGAAAGATCGCCAAGGGAGATACTCTCTATAATACCCGGAGCGGGAAGAAGATCAAGGTCGGTCGGCTGGTCCGGATGCACTCCGACAATATGGAGGATATCGAAGAGGCCGCAAGCGGCGACATTGTTGCACTCTTCGGTGTGGACTGCTCCTCGGGAGACACCTTCACCGCCCAGGAACTGAATTACACCATGACCTCCATGCATGTCCCGGCACCGGTGATCAGCCTGACGGTGACACCGGAGGACAACAAGTCTCAGGTGAACATGTCCAAGGCATTGAATCGTTTCACCAAGGAAGACCCGACCTTCCGTACCTATGTGGATCCCGAAAGCGGCGAAACGATCATTTCCGGGATGGGTGAACTGCACCTGGATGTCTACATCGAACGGATGCGGCGGGAATACAGTGCCGCTGTAGAAACGGGTATGCCCCAGGTGGCCTATCGGGAAACCATTTCCGTGCGGTCGGATTTCAACTATACCCATAAAAAACAGACCGGCGGTTCCGGACAGTATGGCCGGGTAGCCGGGTTCATGGAACCCTATCCCGACGGCGAATACAACTTTATCGATGAAATTAAAGGCGGGGCAATTCCGACCGAATTCATCCCCTCCTGCGACAAGGGATTCAAGGGATGCATGGAGAAGGGACGGCTCATCGGTTTTCCCATCTCCGGCATTCAGATCACGATCAATGACGGAAGTTCCCACTCCGTGGACTCTTCCGACGTTGCTTTCCAACAGGCCGCCCGAGGTGCGTTTCTGGAGGCCTACGCCAAAGCCAAACCAGTCATTCTGGAACCGATCATGAAGGTCGCAGTGGAAGGTCCCTCGGAATTCCAGGGTTCCATTCTCGGCACCCTGAATCAACGCCGGGGGATGATCTCCGGGGTCACGGAAGACGGAAGCTTCTCCGTCGTCGAAGCCGAGGTCCCGCTGGCCGAAATGTTCGGATATTCTACGGTACTCCGCTCCTCCACGCAGGGAAAGGCGGAATTCACCATGGAGTTTGCCCGCTACAAGCAGGTCCCGCAAAGCATTGCGGAAGAACTGGTCAAAGAATATTCCGAGCAGAAAAAGAGCGCATAAGGTTTTGTGTAACCTCGCACGTTCTTCTTTCTGAAGATCCCCCGTCTGAGGAATCCTGAACCGGGAGACCGGACGATGCTGAAACAGGAGTTCACCTTGAAGAGTCCGATGAGAATCTTGCAAAAAGCAACACAGGGAGGTTTGGGAAAAGGCAACCTCGGTGTCTTCATGGCCCGGGCGGGAGTCGGCAAGACGGCCTGCCTGATCCATGTAGCGCTGGACAGTCTGTTCAAGAACCAGAAGGCCGTCCATGTAGGAATCGGGGAATCGGTGGAGGAGATCCGGCTCTGGTATCGTGAGATACTTTCCGACCTCTGCACCGGTTTCGAAATCCAAAACCCGGAAAAGCTCTCCGAAGAGCTGGAACGGCAGCGCATCATTCTCTCCTATACTCCGGAGACCTTTACCGTACGAAAGCTCGCCCTGGATCTGGAGGACCTCGCCAAAGACGGCGGTTTTCTGCCGGAGATTCTCCTGATCGACGGTTTCGATTTTGAAAAGGAAGACTCCGGCTGGGATACGCTGGCGGCCTTTGAATATCTGGCCAAGGATCGATCACTGGAGGTCTGGTTCTCCGCCCGGACACACCGGGATTCAAAAATCATCAACGAGCGAGGAATTCCCGCTCCCTGTCACGAGGTGGATGACCTCTTCTCCGTCATCATCTTTCTGGAACCGAAAGAGGCGGTGATTCAACTCAAGCTCCTGAAAGATCATGACCATCCCGTTGAGGAAGATCTGCCGCTTCGTCTGAATCCGAACACCTTCCTTTTGATGGACGAATAAATACCTTTTGAAGGTTGCAATCCCTGTTCAATGCAGGTATGATCTAAGCACTTTCAATGAAAGAAAAAGGAGCCCCATTGAAAAACGAAACCAACCCCACCTGTCCACATTGCAGCCGTACGATGGAAGAATATCAGATGCCGGATCTCCGGTATTCCGAGATTCCGATCTGGGGGAGCAATTTTCTCTGGGTCTGCACCAACGATGAGTGCCCTCTCTTCGTTAATGGATGGAAAAACATGGCGGAAAAACATGGGCAACTGGCCTCCTTCCGCTACATGATTCAGCCCGATTCCGGTGAAGCCGGTGTCATCCCGGCCTTCAACGCCAATGTTTTTGACGTTCTGATGGAAGAACGGAGAAGATACCGGGGAAGTTTCGATAACGGCAATCTCCTCTGACGGTACGACCGCTCTCCCGCGCAGAACCGACACTTCAGGGATATTTCTTCTTTCTCATCGGATAAAAAAATTTAACATTTCTTCGTTTTTTTCTAAAGTTCGCGCCGAGACTGCCGATAAGATGTAAGAGAAAGGAGAGGAAGAAATGCAAAACTTAACACCAAACATGAGGTTAACCCCTTAACTATCTGTTTTTATTGCACGTTACTTCATGGGAGAAAAAATGAAGATCCCCTCTTCAAACCAGATTCATAGTCAGGATCCCTTGCAACGGAAACCCGAGACGCAGGGCATTGAACCATCCTCCACTCAGGGACGGAAAAATACGGAGGTCAACAACACCCTGCAGGGAGACCGGATTGAGATCTCCGGTCAGGCTCAGGGCATCCTGCAGGCCTCCGAAATTGTCCGGACGACCCCGGAGATCCGAGCCTCAAAAGTCGAAGAGGTTAAACGGGCCGTCGATCAGGGTATCTACCGGGTGGACAGCAATAAAGTCGCAGGCCGGATGCTGGATCAAATAAGGGAGGAACTGCTGGAAATGTAGCACCACTCGATTGATCGCGGATTTTCCGCAGGAGGGTTCGGGAGTAGATCGGAGGTAAGACATCATGATTGATGGATTGCACGCCGCCTACTCAGGTCTGGTTGCACAGGGAAAAAAGGTCGGTGTCGGCGCAAACAACATCGCCAATGCTGAATCAAAGGACTTCAAGAGAAGCCGCCTCGCCTTCGAGACGAACAGCGAAGGAGGCGTCAGCTCTCAGGTGGAGCAGGTCAATACCGAGGAGGCCTTTTCTCAACCGGTGGAGGGAAACAGCAATACCGCAAGTTCCAATGATGTAGATCTCGGCAAAGAAATATTCGAAATGTCCAATGCCCAGCGAGGCTTCGAGGCCAACGCCGCTTTTTTCCGGACCGAGGAAGAACCCGTAGGGACACTGCTTGATATCACGGCATGATATTATGGCCAATCAAAAAAGCCGAGGTTCATCTCCGGCTTTTTCCGTCTTGGTTCATACTCTGCTCGTCCGCCAGGCAGTTCATCTCCCCTGCTTTAATTCCAGAACATTGCCTTCCGGTTCCCCATGCCGGTCACCTCGCCCATGGCCGATTTCCTGCAGAATATCGTGACGGGGCGTATATTGATTCTCCAGCAGGATCACCTGTTTTCCCTGCCGTTTTTCCACATTAATCACCAGGGGCCCCTGAAGGTTCGCCGTGAGCGTCTTCGGTTCCCGGTAAAGGGTCACAATGCAGAGGACCAGCGTTTCGGTCTCCTCCGTAATCCCGAGATGGGCGACTTCCTCCTGCTGCACCATCACATGATAGTCGGAACGAAAAACCTGTGGTTCCAAGGTCAGGAAGGCAATGGAAGGATCGTTCAGCGACTGCATCCACCGGAAAGGGCTGTCCTCCTCCCGGTCCAGCAGAATAAACCTTTTGAGATGAGGCATTCCCACAAGTCCGGACGGAAAGGTCAGGAGCTTCTCCTCTTCGATTTCAATCTCGCCGAACAACCTTGTTTGGATAATCAAAAGGTTCTCCTCTCTCAACACTATTCCGGTTTTTCTTTACGGTTCAGGAATTCCGCCATATCCCGGGCCTCCTCCAGGTTCATTGCAGAAGCCCGGCGATTTTCTTCCTGAATCTGGCGGTAAATTTCGCCGCGGTAAACGGAAACGAAGGCCGGCGCTTCAATTCCAATCCGCACCTGTTTTCCCTTGATCTCTTTGACAACAATACGAATCTCGTCGTTCAGAAAAATATCTTGGCCTAACTTCCTTGTCAAGACCAGCATGGGGACCTCACCATCCTCTCCGGCGCAAAACCGGGGAAAGATTATTTCAGAAAATTCAATAAATTGGTCTGGAGGATTTTTGCCGAGGATGCCATCACCGCTTGAAGAGCAACCTCTTGTTTTGAAAAATTCATCATGGCCTGACTCATATCCACATCTTCCGTATCGGAAATCAACTCCGTCGTGTCAAGGTTGATCTGATCAAGAACGTTGGAAGCACCATCAAGATTGTTCACCCGATAGCCCGTAATGGACCAGGCGGACATGATCTGTTCTTCCGACGCATCAAGATTTCCGATGCTGGTCTGGATGCCGGAAAGATCATTTCCGGATAACGCGGTTTGCAGGTCGGTCAACGTCTGGAAGAGATCAACCCCCCCGGCCGCCCCCAACACATTCTCGCCGGGAAAGTTCAGTTTGATCGTACTGTTCTTCCCGATCCGGATCTCGATTTCGCCGTCGTCGCCGGAATAATTACCGCTGCTGTCATAAGGAGGGGAGGAGACGTCATATCCGCCGAAAATGTACTCATCCCCTACCTGGGTATTTGCCAAGCTTACCAGCTGCGATTTGATCGTCGCGATACTTTGTGCCATGTTATCCAGTTCCGTCGATGAATGATTCCCGTTGGCCCCCTGCAAAGCAATCTCTTTGGCGGAAACCCGTAGACTATTAATCAGGTTCAGCGTCGATTCCGTCTGATTGAGAAAGGTTCTCGCATGGCTGATATTTTCCTGGTATTGGGCCAGTCGTGAAAGATCCGCCCGGTAACGGGTGACGCGTCCGGCACCGTTTGGGTCATCGGAAGGCCGGTTGATTCTCTTCCCGGACGAGACCTGTTCGTTGGCATTAAAATAGGCCGTGGAAGTCTGCTCCAGGTAACGATTGGCCATATTGTAGATCTGACTGTTGGAAACACGCATCATGTCCCTCGCATCTAACGTCCCAGGTTCACCAAAATATCCATCAAGTCCTTGGCAACATTGAACATTCGGGCGGCAGCACTATAGGCATTCTGATATTTTATCAGATTGACCGATTCCTCATCAATGGAGACCCCGGAGACCGAATCCCTGAGGTTCGTCAGTTCCTGGATGGAAAGGTCATAGAGGTTCTCATCCTTCTCCGCCTGGCTGGACGCATATCCGACGTCCGACACAAGAAAGCTGTAGGCCTCTCCAAAGGTCGCCGTACCGGCATTCATGGTGTCGCTGTCGGTCAGATCTCCGATGGCCAGTGCATTCCGGTTGTCCCCTGTTCCACTGACGGAGATGGGATCTTCCGTGGCCGCGGCAATTTTATCCGTCGAGGAGGCCACGGCGCTGCTCACGGAAATTCCTTTTGCCATACCGGTCTTATTGATCCCAACGGAAAAGATGTCACCTGCAGCCGGCGCTCCCCCCCCGTCGGTGATGACCACCGTAATGCCGGGGATATCCGTAATGTTTCCTCCCGAGGTATAGCCGGAACCGGTGGCAACGGTCGTCCCTGTCGTGGTATTGACGACATCATAGGCGGAAGACGAGGTGAATCGAATTTCATAATCGTCAGCCGTCAACGCGGTCGGGTCACTGATCGTTCCGGTACTAATCGAGGCTCCGCCGGTATTACTACTGTCGGCGGAGCTCGTCAGAGGAACCTGGGTAAAAAAGAGATTGCCTGTAGAACCGTCGAGACCGTACCCGCCATAGTGAACCTTATTCACTTCAATGACGATCCGTGCAGCCAGATCGTTTAAGGTATCAAGATAGCTTTTTATATCATCATCCCGGGCCTGGATATTGCCGCCCAACTTTCCCCCGCTGATCCGGCTCGTAATATCAGTGACCGTTCCCGTAGAATCAACCAGATTCACAACACTGCCGCTACTGCCGTTCGTGACGGAAAGGGAGTTATAGGAAATTCCCTGGACCAAAGAGATTCCTCCAGGCAGGACGATGGAAACCAGCCCGTCATCCGCCTCCAGAGAATGAACGCCAACCAGTTCCGATATCTGTTGTATTAACAAGTCCCGTTTGTCACGCAGATCATTGGCATGTTGTCCCCCGGCCTCAATCGACTGAATCTGAACGTTCAGATCGGTAATCTCCGACGACAAGTCATTGATCTGGTCCACGACGCTGGAAATGGACCGATCCGATTCATCCTTGACACCGCTGACATGCTCATAGACACGGGAGAACTCCGATACCAGATTGTTCGCGCTTTGTACCACTCCGGTCCGTTCCGCCGAACTCTCCGGACGTCCTGCAAGGCTCTCCCATGCATTGAAAAAATCGCTGATCGCGCTTCCCAGCCCTCCCCCGTTCGATTCGTTAAAGACCATCTCTGCTGCCGTCAGGGTCGCTTTCTTTGCCGTTGCACTCCCGTAGTACTGTTCCTGAAGATTAATCTGGTTGGTCGTAAAATTATCGTGAGTCCGTTCGATATGTGAAACCATGACTCCCGTACCAAGCTGACCGACCGATCCAAGAGAGGCAGGATTGGTCGTCTCCATCACGGCAGACTGTTTTGAATAGCCCGGCGTATTAACATTGGCAATATTATGCGAACTCACTTCCAGCGCAATCTGCTGGCTCTGAAGCGATTTCAAGCTTGTATCGAGAATCCCGAGAATTGCACCCATGCTGTCCTTGCCTTTCTATGCCCGCTGATTCACACGACACTCCGATTCCTCTTTTGTCTCGATTTGTCCGTCCGGGCTGTAGACCGGTTGACCGGAGGGATGCTGAAAAATCGAGAGGGACCCGCGGATAAAATCCAGGGAGGTCCCTACAAGACCTTCATTCATCTTCACAAGGTTCTGAACAGTCGTCAGGAGTTCACGCAATTCCCCCTGACAGGCGGACAGAGGTACCGAGCAGCGGCCGCCGGAGGCTTGAATGATCCGGGAAAGAGGAGGGTCCTCTCCGGGAATGCCGCAAAGGGAACAGATCTTCTCCACAAGGGTTTGACGGCTCTCTTCCAGAAGTTTGCTTTTCAGATAGACCGTTTCTTTCTTTTTTTCAACCTCTTCGATCACTTCCAGGTCGGCCAGGATCAGCCCTTTCTGCTCTTCCTGAAGAAGATCAATGAGGGAACGGTAAATTCGGACCTCTTCCTGCAAAACATCAAGAAGGGCCTCGAAAGTTTCCATTTTCTTCATGGGAACCTCCCCGGTCGGATGGGGTTTCATGTGACGGAAATGTCGATTCTGTCCCGGAAGTACACTGTACGTGATTGCATGTTCATTCCTTTTCATATTGCACCCGTCTCCGCCTCTCACAGCAAGGCTTTTTTTTTTCTTATCGGCAAACTCTTCCCGAAACTTTATGATCTGCCGCATTTTTCATTTCCGTCGGTCCCTCATATCACTGCCATCCGGGAATGAATATAGCGGGAGGGGTTGACTGCCTTTCCAGCTTTTCTAATCTCGAAATGGAGATGAGGCCCGGTGGCACGGCCTGTGCAACCGACACGGCCGAGGATCTCCCCTTTCCGGACATACTCCCCTTCCCTGCATTCATTTTCTTGATTGTGGGCATAGACCGTTTCCACACCACCGGCATGACGCAGGATAACAACCTTTCCATACCCCCGTATTTCCCCACTGAATATCACCTTTCCGTTGCCGGCCGCCCGCACCGGAGACCCGGCTGGAAGAGCAATGTCGATCCCGTCGTGCCATTTCCGCTCTCCGGTGAAGGGATCCCGCCGCCACCCGTAACCGGATGAAATTTGTGCCGAAACGGTAAGACCTAAATCCTGATTCAAATGTCCCACCCCCTGCAGTGATGATTCGACTTTCAGGGGCGACGCATGTCTTGCTCCGGTTTGCCGTTCCAGTTGACGGCTGATCATGTCGGCCAGACCGAGTCCTCCCCGTTGAGAAAGTTCATGCGCAATCTGTTCATCGAGCATGGAACGATAAATATTTTCCGCCTTCCGGTTACCCAGAAGATCCGACTGCATCACCGTATCGCGCATCTTTTTAATCATATAAGTCAGCAGGAAGGATTCAAACTCATGTCCCGCCTTGATGGCTTCTTTTTTGTCTTGGGAGTGAGGGGAGGTGCCGGCAAAGGTCTTTTCAATTCGTTCAGACTTTTCCATGAACCCGGATTGTGCGAACCCGGATTGAAGGGGCGAAATATTTTTCATACGGTTTCCAATCTAAATAATCTTCAGTTCCGCCTGCAAGGCCCCCGCCGCCTTGATGGCCTGAAAAATAGCGATCAAGTCCGAAGGGGAGACCCCGATGGAATTCAGGCCCCGCACGACCTCACCGATACTGACCCCGGCAGGAACGAGCATCAACTTTCTCTTTTCCTCCGAGACCTTAACCGTCGTATCCGGAACCGTCACGGTCTTCCCCGAGGCCAGTGCCCTCGGTTGGGAAACACCGACCCGTTCCTTGATCTCAATACTGAGATTTCCGTGGGAAATGGCCACCGTTGAGATCCGTACGTGTTCCCCCATAACGACCGTTCCGGTCCGCTCATTCAGGACGACACGGGCATAGGTATCAGGAGCCACATCAATCGCTTCCAGGCGGGAAATAAAGGAGACCGGATTGTTCTGAAAGTCTTTCGGCAGCATCACCTCCAGTGTTCCACCATCAAGAGCATTCGCCGTATGCGCTCCAAAGTACTGATTGACGGCTTTAGCAATCCGGTTTGCGGTACAGAAATCAGCAGTCCGCAGGGCTGCACGAATGCGTCCCTGATGAAAAACGGTCATCGGCACCTCCCGTTCGACCAGTGCCCCGCCGGAGATGACGCCGACGGTGGGATGGTTTTTCTGTACTCCTCCGCCCGACGCACCCCCAAAAGAGAAACCACCGACCGAAACCTCCCCCTGTGCTACGGCGTAAACCTTACCGTCAGGTCCTTTCAACGGCGTCATGAGAAGGGTCCCCCCCCGCAGACTTGACGCATTCCCGATGGAGGAGATCTTGATATCCAGCCGGTTGCCATTCCGGGCAAAAGGAGGAAGCGTCGTCGTCACCATCACGGAAGCGACATTCTCCGCCTTGATCCCCTTCACCTTAGCGGGGTTCACCGTTACCCCAAGACGCTGGAGCATACTGGCCAGGCTCTGGTTGGTGAAGATCGTGGAGGTATCATCCCCCGTGCCGTCCAACCCGATCACCAGGCCGTACCCCAACAACTGGTTATCCCGGACCCCTTCGATGTTCACCAGATCCTTGATGCGCGCACCGAAAGCGAACCCCGGAAGTAACAGCATCCCCAACAACAGTATCCACACTTTAAGAGGCTGGATCATGGTTTCACTCCATGGGAAATTTTGATCGTTTTCATTCACGAAGTCATTCCTTTCCGAAACTCAGAAGGGCCAGAACTTGTCGAATCCCCGGGCCAGCCACCCAGGCCGCTGTTTATCCCCCACGACTCCCATGCCGTAATAGGAAATACTGGCATCCGCAATAAACGTGGACAGGATGATGTTCTGCGCACTGATATCATCGGGACGGACCGTCCCGGTCAGGACCATAATCTGTTCCTCCCCGTTTACCGTGACCAGACGTCTGCCCCGGATTTTCAGATTGCCGTTCGGGAGGACCTCCGTCACAATCGCCGTCATCTTGCCGCTCAGCTTTCCACTGCGGGTTGTCTCTCCGCTTCCATCAAAGTCGTTTTTGGTGGACGCCCCGAGAATGTTGGCAAGATCAAGTGCGTTGGCACTGGTCGTTCCTGCACCATTGGAGGTTTGCAGCCGGGAGAGTCTCGAGTCCAGACGGGTTTCCTGACCGAAGAGATGTGGCATCCCGGCAGAAATCTGCGAGGAACGGCCAAGTTTGGTTGATGCCTTTTTGGTCGCTGTAGAACTTTCCACAATATCAATCGTCACAATATCATTGACCGTCCGGGCCTTGTTGTCGACAAAAAGCATGTTCCGATTCGATTCCCCCGTCCAGAGAGATCCGGTAGCCTGAGCCGGGGCCGACACAACCGGGGTCTGCACAATCGGCGTCGGCATTTTTGCTTTTTCGCGAAGTGATTTGTGAAACAGCCGGGTTGTTCCGGCACACCCCGCCATGAATATCATGAACAAAATCAGAAGATATCTCCGCATCATCTCACCTGTTCCTCTGTGGTTTGTACACTCCATGCTACCATGTCTCGATCCGCACCGTGCTGCCGTCAATCACCTTGCCGTAGACTTCCTTCTTGGAGGCAATGTTCTGAACCCGTATCACGGCGCCTGGAATTCCGTTTTCCAGCACCTTTCCCCGTGCAATAATCCTGAACAGATTGTTCTCGACTTGCATGGTGACCAGATCGCCCCGCCGGACCACCGGAGGAATCTCGACCTCGTTTTTACGAATCGGTTCCCCGGCCCGGATAAAACTCCGGCTTCGGGTTCCGACAATGTCCTTGACGGAGGAAAAATAATCCGAGTTCATGCCGGCCAGATTCCGTCGTTCCACAACAACATCATTTGCATCAATCTGGCTCATTCGGGCAATGGGATGGCGTGCCGTCACGACCGGTACATAAACCCGGATATCGGCGTTCACCCAAATCTGTTTCTTTTCCCCCGCCGTCTCAAGGATCACCTGTAGAGGTGTGGTCCCGAGAAAATCCGTATGCGGTTGGGAAATCACCTGCCAGGCAATCTTGCCAGCGGGCAGAAGCAGATCACGAGGCCCCGTAATCCGGCCGATTTCGACCTCGTTCGATCTCCAGGGAATTTCTTTCACAAGGTATTGTTTGACCACCCGGCGGATCTGCCTGGCCGTAACGGTCTGTGCATCTCGGAGGATGACGGTCTGTTCCGCACCGGAAAAATGTACGTCGCGGGCCCGGATCTTCCGAGATTTGAGGAGCAGCAGAAGGCGAGACCGTGTGATGATGATTTTTTTCCCGGGAAGCGGTGCAGGACCGATTTCCAGGCTCCCAAGGTCGGGAACGACGGTGCCGGGATCCATATGGACCCGGGCAATCTCCTGAAGATAGAGGACTGTCTTTCGCACATGAACACGCTTTTGCAGAGTAATGTTCATCTTTGCACCGACCGCCCCGTCAGCAAGAATCAAGAGAAGAAAACTGTAAAGAACCATCTGCACCGGTCGTTTCATTCGCTCTTACCTCTTGGTATTGTTGGCAGTCTGCATCATTTCATCGGCTGTCTGAATCGCTTTGGAGTTGATCTCGTAGGCCCGCTGGCCGACGATCATATTGATTAGTTCCTCACTGATGTTCACGTTGGAAAGTTCCAGAAACCCCTGTGCGAGCGTCCCGACCCCGTTCTCACCGGGTGTCCCCGTTGTCGGGCTACCGGAGGAGGCGGTCTCTGTATAAAGATTCCTTCCGATACTTTTCAGTCCGGAGGGGTTGGCAAAGGATACAAGCTGTATCTGACCCACCTGGGTCGATGCGTTTTGTCCCGCCTGCATCACGGATACCGTTCCATCCGATCCGACGGTAATATTCAAAGTATCTGCGGGAATCGTAATCTGCGGAACCAGCGGAAAGCCATCGGATGTCACGAGACGCCCCTGTTCATCCTGCTTGAAAGAACCGGCACGACTGTACCCGGTCTCACCGTTCGGCTGGAGGATCTGGAAAAATCCACGCCCTTCAATGGCAAAATCCAGCGGGTTCTGGGTCTGCTGGAATTCGCCCTGTTGAAAAATCTTCTGTATGGCGGCATTTCGGGTGCCGAGACCGATCTGCATCCCGGTCGGATAGATGGTACTGCTGGAAGAACTCGCTCCGGCCTCACGGAGGGTCTGATAGAGAAGATCCTGAAAATCCGCCCGGCTGCGCTTGAATCCCGTGGTGTTGACATTCGCCAGGTTATTCGCGATCACATCGATATTCAGTTGCTGGGCTTCCATTCCGGACGCAGCCGTCCATAATGCACGGATCATAATCGACTCCTTTCTACTGCGTTATCCCTACCCTCTTCCCAATTCCGATGTGACCGCCTTGGACGCATCGTCCATTGACTGGATCACCTTCTGATAGGATTCATAAGAACGGGAGACATCAATTAACTGCAGCATCTCTTCAACCATATTGACATTCGATTTTTCAACATAGCCCTGCCGAACACTCACGTTCAGATCCTGTGTAAGATTCCCCGGACCGCCGTTGTTGATGAAGAGTCCGGCCCCGGCTTTTTCCAGCTTCGACGTATCGGCAAAGGAAACCACTTTTACCTGTCCCACCGAGGACTGATCGACCGTGACCTCTCCATCCGTGCCGATCGTCACATGCGCCCCATCGATCACAAGAGGACCACTGGAACCGGAGACCGGGTCCCCATCGGCCGTAACAAGCTGGTTGTCGGAATTCAACGTGAAGTCTCCCTGCCGGGTATAACGGACCCCTTGAGGCGTATCAATTTCAAAGAAGCCATTCCCGCTCAGGGCCAGATCGAAGGTGTTCCCTGTCTTCACGATTTTTCCCTGACTGAAGTCGGTACGAAAATCGGAAATTCCCACCAGATCGGTCTCGCCGCGGGCACTCTGGGCATTATTCAGAAAAGACCGGAAGGAGAGAACATCTTTCTTGTAACCATCCGTGTTGATATTGGCCAGGTTATTCGTCAGAATCTCCAGCCGCTTTTCCTGAGCCATTCCGCCCGATACGGCTGCATAAAAACCACCCTGGTTGGACATAAGGGACTCCTCCAATCCGTTTTATGCCGACGAATTACTGAAAACACCTCTCATAAAAGCAAGGTCCGTGCCAAATACCGACACCGGGAAGCATGTATTGTAAATACACCAATACACATATTGTTACAATAACTTAGAACATTTACTTCATCCTTTCTATAAAGCAATCCATCAATAATTCCCCGCAAGGAGATAGGAAGATTTTGCCTATCCCCGTCGTCTTCTGCCCCCGATATCCGATTGCAAAATCGGAAAATAAATTCCTCAAGTATTTCCAGCACAAATTCGATAAGAAAGTATCAAGCAGAATCTCTTCTTGTTTGCACTGCTTTGACTTTTAACCCACAGGACTTCGGGGAATCCGGAAAGTTGAGGGAAACGATGAGTACAGGGCTCTGTAACGACGAACTCGTTCTGAAAGTCGGAACCAACAAGATCGAACTGCTGGAGTTCCACATTGACAAAGAGAGCGATGACGGTACGGTCTCGCAGGGAGTCTACGGAATCAATGTTTCCAAAGTAACCGAAGTCATCCGGATGACCGATATTACGGAAGTTCCCCACGTCCCGGCCTTCCTCATGGGAATCATTCACCTGAGAGGGAAGACCATTCCCATCATCAACCTTGCAAAATGGCTGGGGATTACCGAACCCAAACGTCCCATGGAAAAAAATAAGATCATCGTCGCGGAATTCAACAACACCCCCCTGGGCTTTGTCGTGCATCAGACAACGAAGATCCGTCGGATCGAATGGGAGAAAATAAGTACCCCACCGGATATCATGAATGAAAAATACGATGGGAATATTACCGGCACAACGATGATCGAAAATGATCGGCTCCTGCTGATTCTGGATCTCGAAAAAATCCTGGCGGAACTGACATCCAACAAAGAAAATTCGGAAGGGGCACTCCAGGCAGCAAAGAAAAAGGACGGCGCCCGACGAAGAATCCTCGTTGCCGACGACTCACTCGTCGCCCGGAAACAGGTCGCCAACATATTAAAGAAAGCAAATTATGAGGTTGATCTGGTTGTGGACGGCAAGCAGGCCTGGAACCGATTAAATGAGTTGTATGATGCCACCGAAGGTAAAAAAAGCTCATTCCGGGAGGTCGTCTATCTTGTTTTAAGCGATGTGGAAATGCCGGAGATGGACGGCTATACCCTGACGGAAAAAATCAAAGACGATGAACGGTTCAAAGAAATCCCCGTGATCCTCCACTCTTCCCTGAGCGGAGAAGCCAATACGGAAAAAGGGAAGCAGGTCGGATGTGATCACTACGTGGTCAAGTTCGATCCGGAAGTACTCTTTCAGGCCATCAACGAGTACTGATTCCGGAACCATCTCCGGCACCCGACTGCATCCGCTTCCCGGAACGGGGTAAAATCCCTGGATCTGCAAAGCACCCTCGCCGCACAAACCATGGACAATGAAATATCCTGAACTCGACAATGAAGCGGTCTGAACAACTCTGTCATTGAGAGATATCAATATTGCTTTACTTCCTGATTGCCCCTGTGGTAGAAACCTCCTAAAGGTGAGGAGAAACAATGGCGACCGACAATGTACTGATCAAAGTCCGGGGGCTGGAAAAATCATTTCAGTCCGGTACGAAAAAGCTGGAGGTCCTCAAAGGGATTGATTTCACCATCCGCACAGGGGAAATGATGGCCGTCTGCGGCGCCTCGGGCGTGGGAAAGAGCACCTTCCTCCATATCTTGGGGACGCTGGAACGCCCCACGGCAGGACAGGTACTCTACGGAGAAAAGGATATTTTTTCACTCGACAACGGGGCGCTGTCTCAATTCCGGAATCGGGATATCGGGTTTGTCTTCCAGTTCCATCACCTCCTGCCTGAGTTCACAGCGATGGAGAACGTCATCATGCCCCATCTGATTGCCGGTGCATCACGCCGGGCCTGTCTGGCCCGCGGCCGGGAACAGTTGGCTGAAGTGGGACTTGAGGATCGGGCCGAACACAAGCCGGGGGAACTCTCCGGCGGCGAGCAACAGCGGGTCGCCATTGCCCGGGCCCTCTGTATGAATCCGAAGATCGTCTTTGCCGACGAACCGACGGGCAACCTCGACACCACCACGGGGGAATCCGTTCACGAACTGCTGAAGGAGATCAACCGAAAGCAGAACGTCACCTTCGTTCTGGCCACCCATAACGAAGATCTCGCACGGAAGAGCGACCGGATCGTCCAGATGGTGGACGGCAAAATTGCCGGGTAGATACCCTTGCGGTTGATGCTTTCCGTCTTTGATCTTATCCTTTTTTTCTCTGCATCCTCACCGTCTTTCCTGTGATCTCCCATCTTCCTCTTTCCAGTGCCACCCCTTCAAGAAGACCATAATCACTCACGGTAATACGCTGCCCGGGAATCCTCAACAAGATTTCCAGGAGAAGAACTCCCCCGAAGAGTACAATATCCGCCTTGCCCGGTTCCAGAAAATAACGTTCCCGGATCGCATCCGCGGTGAGGGGGCGTACGGTTTGAAGAAGGGAAACCACATGAGGGGCCGTCAGCACCGTCCGATGGATCCTGTCCGAACGATATTGCCGCTCCCGCCGGAGCATAAAGGCCACGGTCGTCACCGACCCGCCCGTACCGACGGCCATCAAGCGCCGGTCCGGAAAGAAGAAGTCGTCAACCCCGTCCAGTGTTTCCCCGATCCTCTCCCGCATCAGGTCATACTCTTTTTGCGTCAGGGGATCGCCGGAGCCAAACCGCTCCTTCAGAGTCAAAGCCCCGATGGGAAGACTCACAATGCGGTCCCCACTCCTCCCGTCCTGCCGGATCAGTTCGGTGCTTCCCCCGCCGATATCAAAGAAGAAGCAAGCCGACCGGTCGGACGGATCGAGCCCGCCCCGAGAGGGTATACCGACCTTCTTCTTTTCCGGAAATCACACGAATCGGATGAGACAGCGCCCGGGACAACCGCTGGAGGACTGCGCCGGCATTCTTTGCAACCCTGAAGATGCCCGTTGCAACCGCCCGGACCTCAGCGACCCTCTCTTTGCGCAGGATCGCATCATACTGTCTGAGCACGGTCTCTCCCCGTTTGCAGGACGCCGGAGAAATCCGGCCCGATTCAGCGGCCCCCTCCCCCATCCGTGGAGTGTGCCGCTCCACGCGGAGCCGAGTCAATTTCCGAGCAGGATTCGAACGAAAGATGAGGAGGCGGAAGGTATTGGTGCCCAAATCGAGTACAGCCGATGGGGACATTACGGTTTCTCACAATCCGGAGAGAAAACAGGCCGGGTCACGGTACAAGCTGTCCTTTCAGTTCTTTGGCAGCGGGAACCCAGGGAGAATCAGAGTAGTTGTTGATCAAATCGTCAAGCGCCTTGACGGCCTTTCGTATCTTCCCCTGAGCAGCGTAGATTCGTCCCAGTTCCAGCAGGGCAAAATCCCGGAACCGCTCCCCCACTTTATGGAAGGCCGCCTCCGCCTGATCGGGATGTCCCAAAGCGAGTTCCGTATCGGCAATCCCCTGATGGGCCAGGTCCTGAACCACTTCAATTTTCTTGCTTCGGGCAATTTTCAGGGCCGCCTGGTAATGCTGTAAGGCTTCTTTATACTTCGCCTGGTCGTAGAAGATATTCCCCCGGTACATCTCCGCCCGGGCCGCAGCGAGATCCTCCTTCCCGGAAAACGCTTTCAGGAACTCCAGTGCATCCTTCAAGCGCCCCTGATGGAAAGCCGAGACGGCATTGTCGAGGGCGGTTGCTTCCTGAATGCGGGCGGATTTGACCTGATAGAGAACGAACAGGATAATCAGAACCGCCGCAAGGATTCCTCCGGCAATCATCGAGACAAACTTTATGTTTTCCCGGACATACATGTAGCCCCGTTTCAGTGCCTCCAGAAATTCATCCGGTTCCTGTGTATTTGTTTTATGTTTTGCCATTGTTCCTCCCTGTGAACTTACGAAAGTTCATTGATGAATCGTTCTGAATGTTCAAATACTTTTTTCACCTCTGCTCCATGCAGACCCGCTCCCTGCAGGATCCTGCGAGCCATCTCTTTCGTCACCAGATCACCCGGCGCATGGGAATCGGTATTACACACCAGCGGCACTCCGAATTTGACGGCCAGGGAAGCCACATGACCGTTGGAGAGAGAATGCCCTTTACGGGTAGTAATCTCCAGCAGAACTCCACGTTCCCCCGCCTTTTTGACTTCCTCTTCCGTGATCAGCCCCGGGTGGGCCAGGATATCGACACCGGCCTCGATGGCCGCCCGGTTGGTCCCCGCCCTGACCGGCTCAACCAGGGTCTCCCCATGTGCGACGATGATCTGCGCCCCTGACTTCCTTGCCCGCCGTACCAGGACGGCAAAATCGTCCGGGTGGACATGGGTAATCTCCACACCGGGGATCGCACGAAGGCTTCCTCTTTCGTTCAATGCCTTGCAGCCGTTGACAATGCCATGGAGGATCTGTTCGATGTTGGAATGATCGGCATGGTCCGTAAAGGCAATCGCCCGGTATCCGGCAACTTCAGCCCGCCGCGCCAACTCTGCGGGGATGAGAACCCCGTCACTGAAAAGGGTATGTGTGTGGAGATCGATCATTTTTTTTCCCGTAACTACGATTCCCTGTCTTTCCGAACTTTACGATTCCTAAGGATAAAATCTGATGAACTGTAGCAAAGTTCCCCTTTAAACTCAAGGGATTTGTATAAAATCAACGAAAGATCCCGGCAAGATATCGCAGGGCAACAAAGAGGAGAGACAAAGTCAGGATCAATTTGATCACGACGACGGGAACATATTTCTGAACGCGGGCGCCGAGATAAATCCCGGCAAACCCTCCGGCTCCGAAGAGCACCCCGAGGGACCAGTCCGGGGCAATCGACATCTCCGGATGGAGGAGCGCCAACAGATGATAAAAACCCACACCGGCAATGGAGGTAATCAGCGTTCCCATCAGGCAGGCCCCCGCCACTATGTAGACGGGGAGTTTGAGAAAAGTAATAAAAAAAGGAGCAATGATTACTCCGCCGCCAATCCCGTAGATCCCCCCCACGATCCCCACGATAAAGGTAAACGCCAGCACCCCCGGTACGGGGAAGGAATAGACCGTTCCGTTGAAGGTGAAGCGTACCCGGCGCAGTGAAAAGGAGGTTTCTCCCGCAACAAAGTCCCCCGCTCCGCCCGAGCCGGGACGATCCGTCCTGCTGTGGAGCATATCCAGAAGAAGTCGGAGCCCGATATAGAGGAGAACAAACCCGGCAAAGAACTTGAAGTTTGTCGGATCGGGAAGATAACGGATCCGGACCCAGGCCCCGACAAAGACCCCCGGGAGGGTCCCTATAATTACGGCCCATGTCAGAGGCCAGACCATCCGCCCCTCCTTGATGTATCGCCATACACCGCTGGGAATGGCAATGATGTTGAAAACCTGGTTGGTCGCGCTCACGGATGGAGCGGTATAGCCGAGAAAGCTGACCTGAAAAGGAAGAAGGAGAAAGGCGCCGGAGACGCCACCCATAGAGGTGAAAAAGGAGATCACAAAAGAAACCAAGGGAGGCAAAAGGAGGGAGGTCGTCACCCCAGACACCGGAAAGTGCCATAACAGAAACGCCATAAACGCTCCCCACTTAATTGATCTACAAATCAATAATACAAATATTCCAAACAATATTGATTTATATATCAATACACAAATAGACTTTTCTATCAATTTACGCTATAATGACCTTATTATAACGATGGGAGAGGAAGAAATGCAATCCCTTATTTTTCCCCTTTTAGAACAGATCCTTATAACCGCTAAAGCGCAGGGGCTTTCACAGAAAGAGATCGCATTACGGGCCGGGATCAGCCCGGAGGCCCTGTCCCGAGCGAAGAAGGCCTCCGATATACAGCTTTCCACTCTGGTCCGGCTCGCCGGAACGGTGGGGCTGAAGGTCACCCTCGCTCCCGACCGGCCCGTCCTGGAGAAGATCCTCTCCGGTGAGGTCTTTGAATGATCACCGACCATGAAGCTGTTGTCTGGACACGTATCGGAATGCGCCCCGTCAAGATGGGACGGGTCTACATCACCGACCGGGAGTGCCGTTTCACCTACACCGAAGATTATGCCGAAAACGGCCTTCCGGGACTGGGACTGATCTACCCGCCGAAGATCGTGCAGACCACCACCATCGTCCGGCAACGAACCGAATTTTTCGATCTGCTCCCACCGCTCCAGGCCCTGGTCCCTCCCCGGCGTGAGAAAAATTTTCAGCGGACCTTGATCCTCGCTCACCTGGCAAAGAGAGGGATTCTTCCCGCCGCCGGCTTCGAGGCGGACTGGGAGATTCTGAAGATCGCCGGCCACGGAGGGATGGGACATCTCGACCTGTTCGAAAACGACGAGAAGGCCGCCGAGTGGTACAGCGCCCCCGCTCGGCAGGAACTGCGGGAAGTCACCCGGGACTTCGGCCTCTCCCTGAAGGATTTTCTCACCTGGTTCGATACCGATCCCGAATCGATCCTCGAAATCGTCGGGCCGACACCAACGGTGGGGGGTGCCATCCCAAAACTCCTCGTCTCCATCGCAGACGACGGATGGGACGGACGGCTCGGCCTTCCGAGGAGAATCGGCGCAAAAGGAATGACCGATGCCCTTCTGAAATTCGAGCAGGCCGGAACCTATCCGGGGATTACCGAGTTGGAGGCCCTGACCCTCGACATCCACACAGAAGCGGGATTCGAGGTTCCCCGGCACTGGCGGACGGAGATCAACGGGATACCCACACTGGTCATTGAACGCTTCGACCGGGACGTCGCCGGGATCCCCCGCTTCATGGAGACCCTTCATTCCATCTTCGCCTGCGGTGATCTCTCCATTACCCATCACTACAGCGGAAGCTACGATGCCATCGGGCGGGCCATCGACCGATCTCCCATTCCCCTCGTTGAGGACGGAAGGGCCGCGAAGGAGCATCTCTTAAAGAGACTTCTTCTCTCCTTCGCCACCGGAAACGGCGATCTCCACCTGGAAAACCTCTCCATTCTGGACCGAGAAGGCACCCTCGCCTTCTCCCCCGTTTACGATCCTACACCCATGCGGGCCTACGCCATCCACGACATGCTCGCCGCCATGCCCTTCGGCGCTTACGGCGAGGTCCGCTTTGAAGAGGCACTGCTCCGCTTGACCCGCAACCTCGGTTTCCGGAAGAAGGACCTTCTTCATGCCATCGAAGTGGTCCTGACCGTCACCCGGAGCTACCCGGAACGAATCGAGGGGCTTTCAGCCCTCCCCGGAAAGAACAAGAAAAACCTGGTCGGAATCGTCGAAAAGATCCGTAAAGATCTCACGAAGATCCGAAAGAGTATTTAATAGAGACCAAGAACAACACACAACGGCATCAGGGATAGAGCCCCCGGGCAAGCATGGCATCGGAAACTTTTTTGATCCCCTTGATCAACGCCGCCGTGCGCATACTGCTCTTTTCCCTTTCGGCAATACCGTAGACCTCATCAAAGGCGCGTGTGATGATCCGTTTCAACTGCATGAGAATTTCATCAATTTCCCAGAAGAAGTTCTGCAGGTCCTGGACCCATTCGAAATAGGAGACAATCACCCCGCCGGAGTTGGCCAGGATGTCGGGAATGACAAAGACCCCTCGGTCGTTCAGGATCCGGTCCGCCTCGATCGTCAGCGGCCCGTTGGCTCCTTCCGCCACGATCTTCGCCTGGATGCGATCGGCATTCTTGTCATGAATCACCCCCGACACGGCGGCCGGAATCAGGACATCACAGGAAACGGTCAGAAGTTCTTCATTGGTAATCTGATCCCCCTCGTTGAAACAGGCAAAATTCCCGTGTTCCCTGTAACAGGCAACCAAATCCTGGAAGTTCAATCCGGAAGGATTGTAAATCCCGCCTTTGGAAGTGCTGACGGCCACGAGGGTCCCGCCCATCTCTTCGATGGTCTTTGCCGCATTGGCGCCGACATTCCCGAAACCGTGGATGGCGAAGGTCGTCTCTTTGTCGATGCGGCTCCCTCTTTTTTCCAGCGCCTTGACGACAGTGTAGACCACCCCTCTCCCCGTCGCCTCGGTCCGTCCCTGCGATCCGCCGATCACGAGCGGTTTTCCCGTCACTACGCCGGGAACGGCATGCCCTTTCTGCTGGCTGTAGGTATCCATCAGCCAGGCCATCACCTGCGCGTTCGTTCCCATGTCGGGAGCCGGGACATCCTTCTCCGGACCGATTACATTCACCAGCTCCACCGTAAAACGTCGAGTTAGATGCTGCAACTCTTTCCGGGAAAGATCATGCGGATCGACCGTCACCCCCCCCTTGGCCCCGCCGAGAGGAAGCCCGGCAAGAGCGCATTTCCAGGTCATCAGCATTGCCAGAGCCGCCGTTTCACCGATCGTCACATCCGGATGATAACGGATTCCCCCCTTGAATGGGCCTAAAACATCGTTGTGCTGTACCCGGTAACCGGTAAAAATCTTGACATCCCCGTTGTTCATACGCACCGGGATAGAAATGATGATGGAGCGGTCCGGGACCTGCAGACGATTCACCACGTTGGGATCAAGATCGATACGCTGCGCGACCTCGAGAAACTGTTTCGTCACGTTTCCGTAGGCCGGACATTCCCAGATCGTATGACAGCTTTTCCTCTCCATCGGTGGTCTCCTTTCAACAAAGTTACTTCCATCCTACACCAAGCTGAAAAAGGAGGCAACCGGCATCACTCACCCGAAGACAGCGACTAAAGTGACAGGGGTTCCAACGGCTGTTGATCCGAAAGAAAATTTCTTCTTCCCGCCCAACGGCGGGTGTGTTATAAAATGCATGGAAAAAGAGAGGTGACCTGAGTAGTTACGACGGTTTTTTATCATCATCCGCACAACTTCAACCAATACCGGCATGCGCGGCAACCCCATGCCGCAGCGTATCCGTCATTCATGACTTCTCTGGAAAAATACAACCATTCCGTCAAACGGCATCACCGGTGGAACACTTCCGTGGGGTGGCTGGACGGGATCTTTTTTGCCCTCGGCGGAAGCCTGGTATCGCATATCACCGTCCTGCCGATCTTTCTCCGTCTCCTCACGGAAAGCAAGGTAATCATCGGGCTGGTCCACACCTTTACCATGGTGGGGATCTTTCTTCCCCAGATCATCTCGGCACACCATATCGAATCGATGCCGAGAAAGAAGGGACTGGTCATCCTGATCTGGGCAGTGATGCGCCTCCCCTGGCTGGTCCTGGCCTTGATACTTCCCTTCATCGTCCACCTCCCGCCTCCCTGGCCGGCGGGAATCTTTCTTCTTCTCTATCTCGTTTTCACCCTCGGCTGGGGATTCGGCATTCCACCATGGCTTGACATGGTCGGCCGGATCATACTCCCACGGAAACGGGGGGCCTTCCTCGGCATCCGCTTCACCCTCGGACGACTCTTCGGTATGCTCGGCGCACTGTTGTCGATCTACCTGATCGAAGCCTATGCCTTCCCCTACAACTTTGCGCTCTGCTTCGCCGCTGCATTTATTTTTATGAACATCTCTCTCTTTTTCTTTGCACTGACCCGGGAGATCCCCTACCCCGTCGTGAAAAAAAAGATCGCCTTTGTCGATTTCATGCGTGCCCTTCCCGATGTGTTCCGGCGGGATCATAACTTCTTTTTTTACAATCTCTCCTTTTCCTTCATCGCTTTTACCAATCTGACCCTGGCCTTTTATTCGGTCTATGCCGTGGAGCGATTCTCCCTACCGAACAGTTATGCAGGAATCTTCACCACTGTTTTCATGGCTGCACAGGTCGTAACCGGAGTGGTTTGGGGATTTATTGGAGACCGGCGGGGACATAAATTCTGCCTGATCCTCTCCGCGATCATGAGTATTTTAGCGGCAGTGACCGCCTACATGGCACCCTCGGTCCACCTTTTCTACGCCACCTTCTTCTTTGCAGGCGGCTATATGAGCGGCGCTTTGATCTCGAACATGAACATCGTCCTGGAGTTCTGCTCCCCGGAGGAACGCCCTCTCTATATCGGCCTTTCCAACAGTTTTGCCGCTCCCGTCTTCATCGTTTCCCCGCTGCTCGGCGGATGGCTCGTCGACTACTTCTCCTACCGGACGGCCTTCGCCACAGCCGCTGTCATGACGACGATCGGCCTGATGATCCTGATTTTCCTCGTCAAGGATCCCAGACATTTCCACCCATCCTGCAAAAAAGCACCTGTCGATTCACAAAACATGGAACCGGTGATATGATACCGGTTATTGCAGGAATCAAAGATCAGGGACCTCACCGGAAACCTTGATGTGGCAAAATGGCACACAGGATGGGTCAAGCTTAACAATTCCTGGCAACAATAATTCAACAAAAGAGAATGTTTCTGGCTAACCTATTGATCTAAAAAGAAAGATGCTTTCGGGGTTATTCCCGGTTTCTCGGCACAATAATTGCTGCCATAACAAATGATACGATTCACCGTACAGCAAAATTACTTTTCCAAAGAAACAATTCTCTACGGATTGGCTACCGGATATGTGCCCAAAAAAGATTCTCTGTATCGAAGATAATCCGAGCAGCCGGCTTCTGATCCGGAAGATTCTGGAACGAAACCATTTCGAGTTCCACGAAGCCGACAACGGAATTTCAGGGATCAAAAAGGCCCGTGAGATCCGGCCGGACCTCATCCTCATGGACATTAATATCCCCGGGATGGACGGCTATGAAACGACCACCCGGATCAAGGGGATCCCCGATCTGAAAAACATTCCGATTGTGGCGCTGACGGGACAATCAGGCCAGGGCGACCGGGAACGGACCTTGATCGCCGGCTGTGACGGTTACCTGACCAAACCGATCATCGCTCGTGACCTGCCCCGGAAAATTCAGGGATACCTGACCGGAAACCGCGAGCGTGTCGCCGGCGTGGAGGAAGGGAACTACCTCCGGGAATACAGTCAGCGGCTTGTCAACAAACTGGAAGGAAAAATCTTTGAATTAGCGGAGAAGAACCTTCAACTCCAGGAATACGGTCAGAAAATGGAACGGGTCTACATCGGCGTCATGAGTTCCCTGATGAATGCCCTGGAACAGAAAGACCCTTACACTGCCGGGCATTCTACACGGGTCACCCGCCTGGCGCTGACGATGGGACGCAGGATGGGGCTCTCCTCCGAGGAATTGAACACCTTGACGCGGGCGGGAGAGCTACATGATGTAGGAAAACTGATTATCGATCTCTCCTCCATCAACAAAACCGCCCGGCTATCCGCAGAGGAATGGATCCGGATGAAAGAACATCCGACCATCGGCGCCCGTATTCTCATGCCGCTCACCTTCCTGCACCAGGAGATACCAATCGTCGCCCAGCATCATGAACGGTGGGACGGCCGGGGATATCCCAACGGCCTTGCCGGGGACGACCTCAACCTGATGACCTGCATTATCACGGCGGCCGACAGTTACGACGCCATGACCTCGGCGCGTTGTTACCGCAAAAGCGTCACCCCCCCGGAAAAAGTCATCGAAGAGATCGATCGCTGCCGGGGCGCCCAGTTTCACCCTGAGGTCGCGGAGGCGCTGATCACTCTGATCGAAGGAAAGGAAGTCCCTCTTCCCCTCTGACCTCCCCCGGAACAGGATCAGGAATCCGGTGCATCGAAGGCCCCCCGGATCAGTTCAAATTTCCCGATTTGTCCATGCCCGTCCGTCCGGACGGCAATAACGTCAAAACGGCAGGGCGGCAACTCTCCTCCCGCTTCGTTCAGATAAGCTTGGGCGGTACGGATCAACTGCCGCTGTTTTCGCCGATTCACCGCCTCCTGGGGCATGCCGAAGGTGTTCGTCGATCGTGTCTTGACCTCGACAAAGACAAGAGTCTCCTCCTCCCGGGCGATGATATCGATCTCTCCGAAAGGGGTCCGGTAATTCCTCCGCAGGATTTCGAACCCCTCCTGCTGCAGATAACGGACCGCCCGGTTTTCCCCGAACTTCCCCAAGAGAAGAGGTCGCATCGGTTCCTTCTCCGCTACCTTAAAAAAGAAATTCGATTCCCTTCCTGCATCGTTCCGGAGCAGTATTCCCGCACGCCCCGGAAGGTCTTGCGATGGATCGGACAGGGGCCCCGCTCCTGCAGAATCTTCCGGTGTTCGAGGGTGCCGTACCCTTTGTGTTTCTGAAAGTTGTATTCCGGATAGCGCTGATGGAATCCCGCCATGAGCCGGTCCCGGGTGACCTTGGCAATCACCGAAGCGGCGGCAATGGAATGGCTGAGCAGGTCTCCCTTGATGATCCCCTTTTGCGGTGTCGGGTCCTGAATCCGGACGGCATCAATGAGAAGGTAGTCCGGTGCGGGTTGGAGGGCCTCTACGGCTTTTTTCATGGCGCAACGCGTCGCCTCCAGAATATTGATTCGGTCGATCAGACCGGCATCGCAGATCCCGATCCCCCATGCCACAGCCTTTTTCTGAATAAGGGGAAAGAGTTGATCCCGAAGGGAGGGAGAAAGCTTCTTGGAGTCGGTCAAGCGGGGGATCATGCATTCGCCGGGAAGGATGACCGCCGCCGCCACAACGGGACCCGCCAACGGTCCGCGTCCGGCCTCATCGATCCCTGCAATACGGGAGAAACCTGCGCGGTAAACCTCGCGCTCCAGGAAGAATGGGTCGGTTTCGCACTCTCCGGGGAAGAGCATCTCCTCCGATTCGGCAGAGCCTTTCACCATCAACAAGATCCCCTCCGAAAAGCGAAGACTACCCGGAAGCGTTGTTTCCCTTTTCCAGTTTGGCCCGCTGTTCCCGGGAAACCGCCGAAATTCGGGCCGCCTTTCCGGAAAGATCGCGGAGATAATTCAGCTTCGCCCGCCGGACCTTACCGTACTGTACAACTTCGATCCGATCAACGATCGGGGAATGAAAAGGAAAGGTCCGTTCCACTCCCACACCGTTGGAGATCTTCCGGACGGTAAAGGCCTTACGAAGACCGGTTCCCTGTATACCGATCACCAGACCTTCAAAAACCTGGATCCGTTCCTTTTTCCCCTCGACGATCCGGACATGGACCCGTACCGTCGTGCCGGAACGAAGGACCGGAAGATCTTTCTTTAACGCTCTTGTTTCCAAGGATTCGATAATGTTCACGAGTTATTCTCCTTCTGAGGATAAGTTTTTCTGTTTTTTTCTACCGCATGCCAAAGTCGTTTAACTCATTGTTTTCGTTCATTTTCTTTGCTCGTCCAAAGAAAACGAACCAAAAGAAAAGACGCCCGATCACTCGGTCCCGCATTCGCGG